>DASXWF010000776.1:0-3914 GCA_036503835.1 Polyangiaceae bacterium
TGATTTGGAGGTTCGACCGCCCGAGCCGTCGGCGCGCCGTGTTTTCTGCGAGCTCGCGGACGGAATCGGCTCCAAGCGAACAGTCGTCGTCACCGGCGCCCTCTCCTCCCGAACGCGACCAACCCGAACGCGAATGCTCAATCCAGCGAGACTTTCCGCATCGAATCTGCGGGGATCTCTCAGAAACTGGAGTTAGACCGCGAGCGCGCTGTGAATACGGTCGGAAGGCGAGTCGTGAACCATCCCGGATACCCCGCAGCGGAGCGTTTGACGACAGGTACATCTAGATGTACATCTAGGACGTGGCCAAGACCTACACCATCGCCAGTGCTCGAGCGAAACTCTCCGATATCGTTGATGAGGTCGAAGCCGGCTCCGAAGTCGAACTCACGAGGCGGGGAAAGAAGGTCGCCATTGTGATGTCGGTGACGAGGTACGCCCGACTTCGCGGACAGCGCGTGGCGTTCATGACCGCGTACGAGACGTTTCGTGCAGGACACGATCTTGCAGACGCAGGATTGGACCGGTCATTTGCACGCGGTCTGCGTCAGCGAGATGTCGGTCGGCCGGTGAAGCTGTGACCCGATTCCTTCTCGACACGAGCACCGTCTCAGCGGCGATGTGGAAGACTCCGGACTCTGGCGTTCTGGAAAAGCTTGAGGAACACGGCGGCGAGTGCGCGATCAGCGCTCACGTTTGGCACGAGCTTCGCTACGGCGTGGCAAGACTTCCGCGCGGCAAGCGACGCGATGTTCTGGAAGCTTTTCTGCGGGACGTGGTTCACCCAACGCTGCCGATTCTTGCTTACGACGAACGCGCGGCCGAGTGGCTGGCCGCAGAACGTGTACGACTCGAGAAAGCGGGCAAGCATACTGCTGTCGTGGACGGCCAGATCGCGGCTGTCGCAGCCACGAACGGCATCCCAGTCGTTACCGCTAACCTGGCAGACTTCGCTTTCTTCAAGGGCCTTGCCGTTCACAACTGGATGTCCGAAGGCCGGTAGGAGTCGGTCTAACGTACCAGGTTTCAGCTGCGCCGGCCGAGCGATAGCGAGGGCGGCGTCTGCTGCAAACCGGAGTTGGGCGGCGTATGAGTGAGTCAAGGGCCACCCGAACCCGAGCCACCCTCGAGCAGGCGACGTTCTCAATCATCAATCGGGTAGCATGTCGCACTCGTCTTGACGGCGCAGCTCTCACTGGTCGTTGCGGATGTATCCAATATGAGGCCGGTCCACAACACTGCCGTACCTTCATGAACGACGATACTTGCGCCGTCTTCGTCGGTGCAGGCTGACTCCGCATCCAAGTATGCTTTGTCTCCTGCAGGTTCGAACACTAGCTCGCAGGTAGGACCACCGGGCAGACCGGGTGCCAGGCCCCTCGCCGGTATCAGCAGCCGAAGGGAGGTAGCGGAGGCCCTAGCAAACTCGAGATCGTTCGGAGGGCCCAAAGAAAGATCAGCGACCATGGTCCCTTGCCCGCAGTCGATGTCACGCGTTCCACGAGCGCACTCCCATTTGCCAAGGAATTCCCGGCCGTCATCGATAGCGGAAACGGGTGCGTGTCCGCAGCCAAGCGCAACAGCTCCACAGGTCACCACCCAGCAGAAGCGCATCGCCAGAGCATACGCCGTGCTTGGTGCCTAGTCGAAGGACTTCCTCCTGAGACTGTTGCGGCGAATTCCCTGAACCCTCGATCGCCAGCCAGGCTGGAGAGTTCCTGCTCGAACACATGAGGCGCGCGGGTTGTGCCGCATCCCGCAAGGGCCAACGTGCCCGCCCCGATGATCCCGCGCCCGACAACGGTTCCACCTCACACTCAAAGGTCAAGCTCGCGATATTCTGGAAAGTCGAGTTGTCATGTCGAGCGCGAACGACTCGCCGAATAGTGCTGCCCGAGCGTGAGCGACGAGAGCGACGACCTGTGCCAGCCCTCTGTTCATGACAGTCGTCTGCCCAACGTACCAGGCATAAGAGTGGGGTGGCGGAAGAATCGCGACGGGGAGGTCGAGCAGCGGCGACGGAGGGGAGGTTGTTGCCGCGCGTGGTGAGCGTGGCGGAAGAGGGATCCGGGTCCCCTATCCTGGTGTCTTGCACAACCTCCAAAAAAGGAGACCCGGATGACGAGGTATATCGGATTGGATGCCCACTCGGAAAGCTGCACGATCGCGGTGCTGGGTCAAAGCGGGAAGCGGCTGCGTCACGAACGACTGCAGACGAGCGCCGAGCGTCTGAAGAACTTCATCAAAGAGGTGCCGAGGCCGAGGTACCTGTGCATGGAGGAAGGGACGCTGAGCGAGTGGCTGTACGAAGAGCTGACGCCGCTGGTGGACAAGCTGGTGGTGGTCATGCCGGACCGAAACCCCGGCAACAAGAACGACCTGCTCGACGCGTGCAAGCTGGCGGACGATCTGCGACGCGATGCGATCCGTCGGCCGGTGTACAAGGCACCGAGCTGCTTTCGGTCGCTGCGCGAAGCTGCACGGACGCACTACACGCTCGTGCGGGACAAGGCGCGGGCCAAGAGTCGACTTCACGCGCTGTGTCGGGGGTGCGGCCGAACGGAGTTGGGCAAGGAGCTCTACGCGGCGGATGCTCGAGCGGAGGCGTTGAAGCAACTGCCCGAGCACCTGCGCGCTCGAGCGGCGCTTCTGGGACAACAACTCGATGCACTGAGCGAGTGCGCGAGCCAAGCCGAACGCAGTCTGTACGACGAGTGCCGGCGGGTGCCGATCGTGCGCCGGCTCGCAACAGCGCCGGGCATCGGCATCGTGCGAGCAGCGTACATCGTTGCGGTCGTGATGACGCCGCATCGGTTTCGTACGGCACGCCAATTCTGGAGTTACAGCGGGCTTGCAGTCGTGACGCGCTCATCGTCGGATTGGATCTCGGACGGCTCGGGCAACTGGCGGCGCAGCAAGACTCAGCAGACCCGAGGTCTCAACCACAACCGTCACCCGCTGCTGAAGAATGTCTTCAAGGGCGCACCGCTGCAGATCACGCTGATGCCCGAGCACCCGTTGGGGCAGGCGTACCAGCGCCTGCTCAAGACGACGAAACCGAACTTGGCTCGTTTGACGATCGCACGTCGCCTCGCCGCCGCCGTGCTGGCGATGTGGAAGAACGGCGAGGACTACGAGCCGAGCCGACACGGCACACTGACAACCACGATGTAGAGACCAACCCCAACACCCCGCGATCCGTCCCGGCAGCTCGAGAGCCCACACGGTACAGACGCCGCAGCTCAAATTTCGAGGGAGAGCATCCACTGAAACCATGGCCGTCCCAAGCAGCGGACAGGCCCCAGTATCAGGCTATGCCCCCTCGGAGCTACCCACTGAAGCCATGGCCCGACGAGGCCCAGCGAAGAGGATGGTGCCCACTATCAGCACCGCAGACACGGCTTCAACTCGGCACACCAACGCACCGCGACCCGTGCTCTCGACGAATCGGAGCTGCTCTGGAGCCGCTGCTAGCCAGCCGTAGCGTCGACCGGAAACGCATCGCCGAACCTGAACCCATTCCGCTCGGCGCAAGCCCGATCGCGGACGCGCCGCTCTCCATCTTGACACCTCACCCCTCGAAGAGGTTTCAGCTGCGTGGTGCGAGTGTCAGCGAGCGCCAGGTCTGCTGCAAACCGGAGTTGGACAGCCGCGCGCAGTTGGGGTGGCGCGCTCGCGGTCATTGGCCGAGCACGGAGCGCCAGTCGACTTCAACGGCGGCGGAGATGTCCATGAGCGCGTCTACGTTGAGGTCAGCGACCCTGTCGGGATCGTCGAGCAAGTCGCGAACGTCCCACCCGACCTTGTCTCCCCATGCACAGGCATCAAGGCGCTCCGAACGGATGCGCTCTTTGACGACGGTCGCAAACCATTGGTACGCGAGGTGTGCCGAAGGCGGTTTGGCACTAGTATCC
>DASXWF010000777.1:0-2600 GCA_036503835.1 Polyangiaceae bacterium
AGAAGCCGCGCCAGACCCTGGCCCGCCGGCGGACTCGGCGCGCCCGGCCGCCTCCGTGCGCGGTCCCCCGGCGCTCGGCGAGCCCGAGACCGAAGAAGAAGAATCGCACGCGCCACCACCACCTCCCCTGCCTGCACCGCCCGCGTCGGGCTCACCGAAGCGAGCGGGGTCGAGCATTTATCTGACCGACAAGGAGCTGCTCGAGCTGCAGGGGGCGACGGACGACGGCGAAGTGAACTAGGGCGTGTCCCTGAATTGCGGATCCGCCCGTAAACGGGCCTGATTTCAGGGACACGGCACTAGCGAAGCGGACCCCTCAAGCCTCGGCCCTCGCGGCTTCCCCCGCCGGCCGCTCCGACTTCCTTCGCGCATCGATCGCGACGACGAAAACACTCCCCCGCTGCCCCGTCGCGTCTTCCACCCAAGCCTTCCCTCCGTGCGCCTCCGCAATGTGCTTCACGAGCGCAAGCCCGATCCCGCTCCCCCTCACCTGCTTCCCCGTCGAAGCCCGTCCCCGCACGAACCTCTCGAAAATCCGCTTCCGATCGTCCGCCGGAATCCCCGGCCCCTGATCGCTCACGCGAATCTCGATCGTCGTGCCCACCGTCGCGACGTTCACGCCCACCCGCTTGCCGCCCGTCGCGTACTTGAGCGCATTGTCGACCAGGTTGATCACGGCGATCTCGATGGCCCGCTCGTCGAGCCTCACCGCGCCCAACGCCGGACCGACCTCCAAATCGAGCGTCACACCCTCGCGCTCGGCACGCACGCGGCAAGCATCGACCGCGCGAGCCACCACCTCCCCCAGATTGCCCTGCGTGAACTCGTACGCCTGCCGCCCGCGTTCGACCTTCGCGAAATCGAGCACGTTCTCGATCAACGCCGCCAGGCGATCGCTCTCGCCGACGATGATCTGCAAGTATTGCCGCCGCTTCTCTTCGCTCTCGACGCGCCCGCTTTGCAGAAGCTCGCCGAACATGCGCACGAGCGAGAGCGGCGTCTTGAGCTCGTGTGAGACGTTCGCGACGAAGTCGCTCTTCAGATTCGACAGTTTGCGCTCGCGATCCGCCGCCATCACCACCACGATCAGGCCGGAAATCACGACCAGACTCGAGAGACCCACGAGCACCATCTCGAGCACGCGGCGGCGCTGCACCGCTGCGGCCAGCTGCTCGCCCGACGCCATCGCCACGTTCACCGTCCACTTGTAGAGCGTGGTTTCGAACGGCCGTCCGAGCGTGAGCCCGGTGCGCGCGAGCGGCGGACCGAACACGATGCGTCCGTCGCCGTCGACGACGTTGACGCGGCTCTGCTGGGCGTCCGCGTACAGCGTGGGAAAGAGATCGTGAACGATGCGCGGAACGTCGTGCCAGGCCACGACGAGGTAGCGCCTGCCCCGCTGCTCTTTCTGCCAGTAGCTGACGAGGTACGATTGACCGCGGCTGGCGCTGTGGAGATGACGCAGCTGATCGTACGGAGGCACGTCGATCTTCATCTCTCCGAGCATCGACGCCACGAGCAGACGGCGGAAACGCTCGTTCTCGGTGCCGGGCGCGCGCGACGCCACGGCGACCACGTCGCGACCGGGTGCCGTGAGATCGATCAGGAAGACGGCGCGCACGGTCGGGGTCTGGATCGCCGCCGATTCGAGCCAGCGCGAGCCGAACTCGGCACGTTCGCTGAAGTCGACGGTGGAGCGAACGGCGTTGTCCTGCTCGATGATGTTCTTGTCGAGGCGATCCGCCTTCTCGTTCGCGAGCAGGAGGGTCGCTTCCACCACCGACTGTTCGCGTAGCTTTTCCAGCTGGAAGCTCGAGCGAAACATCACGCCCGCGAGCACCAGCACGGCCACGACGATCACCGGCAGGAGCAGGAAGGTGAGCAACCGCTCGCGCCGCAGTCGGTCGGCCATGGCGGCTACCGGCCCAGGACCACGTCTTCGTCGAGAACCACGGGACGGCTCGCGACGAAGGCCGCGAATTGTTCGCAGACGTATTCGAGCGCGCTCGCCTCACCTTCGTGGAACGGCGTGCCGCCGAGCGGGTTGGCGAGCTCGATCAAGCCGAGGTAACGACCGCCCTGACGCGCGGGCGCGGAGAGGACCATCTGCGGCTCGGTGCCGAGCTTCTCGAAGGCGCCGGAGCGAGACTTCGACGCGCCGTTCGTGATGAAGCTGCGGCGGCGCATGATTTCTCGCACGTGGGGATCGGCGTCGGGGGTACGGTGGAGGAGCGCGTTCTGCGCGTTCGGGCCGCGCGCGCGGACGACGACGAATTCGCGACGGCCGAGGTCGAAGGCGTGCACGACGATCGCTTCGCAGGGGATCACGTCGGAGAGGACGCGGACGACGAAGTCCGCGCCGGAGACGAGGTCCACCATGAAGGAGAGGTCGTGGATGGTTTCGAAGAGGTCGCCGATGAGATCTTCGCCGGGGGAGCGGCGGCGGGGCACGCCTGGATCGGAGCGGCGGGCGCTGGGATCGGAGCGGCGGGAGGCGGGAGGCGCGGAGGGGGCGGGACCGGGGTCGGAGCGGCGTGAGAGGGCGAGTGGGGGGGCGGAGTCGGGCGCGGAGTCCGAGGCAGGGGCAGAGGTAGAGGCAG
>DASXWF010000778.1:0-1532 GCA_036503835.1 Polyangiaceae bacterium
CGCCGCCCGAGGACTACGAGGAGCCGTGGTGCAGCATCATGGAGGAGCGCTGCGAGACGGGCATGAGCGAAATCAGCTGTGCGAACCTCGAAGAGCATTGCTCGATGATCGGCGCCGGCGGGAGCTCCGGAGCGTCCGGCACCGGCGGCAGCGGGGGCGCCACCGGCGGCAGCACGACTCAAGGCGGAGCGGGGTCCGGCAGCGGAGGCAGCCCAGCCGGCACGGGCGGCATCGACGCCGGCGGTAGGGCGTCGGGCGGCAGCGCGGGCACGGGCTCCACGCGCGGTGGAACCAGCGGCACTGCGGCGGCGGGATCCGGCGGGGACGCAGGCGCACCGGACGGCGCCAGCGGCGAGGAGAGCGAGAACGGCGGCCGGACGGTGATCACGCAGGGCTGCGGCTGCAGCGTCCCGGGGAAGCGCACCTCGCTCCCCACTTCGCTCTTGTCACTCTTGGCAATCGGCTGGTTCGTGCGAAGGCGGACAGCGCGCGCTGCGCCGCGCTCCTAACTCACACCGTTCGTCAGATCGTGGCTCGGCGGCACGCCGAACTTGCGCGCGTACTCGCGGCTGAATTGGCTCGGGCTCTCGTAGCCGACATCGAACGCGGTCGCCGTGACGGAGGCGCCGGCAGTCCGGAGGAGTCGCCGTGCCTCGAGCAGGCGAAGATCCTTCTGGTATTGAAGCGGCGTCGTGGAGGTGATCGCCTTGAAGTGCTTGTGGAACGCCGACACGCTCATGCCGACGCGCCGCGCGAGCTCCGGGATCGCCACCGGCGAACGGAGCTCCCCGCGGATGTGCCCGATGGCGCGGGCGATGGCGCTCGCGTCGCTGTCGTGGCGAATGAGGCTGCGCAACATTCCTCCGAACGGAGCCGTCAGCAGGCGGTAGTGGATCTCCTTGGAGACGAGCGGACCGAGCACCTTCGCGTCCGCGGGCGAGTCGGCGAGCGCCAGGTAGCGATGCAGCGCGTCGAGCAGCCCGGGATCGGCGGGATGGGTCTCCGCCGCGCGAGCGCGCTCGACGTCGAGACCCGACTCTGCGACGTCGTCGTACAGCTTCCGAATGGTGGCGACGTTCACTTCGAACACCAGCACCAGGTACGGGGCTCTGGTGATTCGAGAGCGCACGGGGAGGTCGTGGCTCACGAGCAAACACTCCCCCGGACCGAACGACAGCGTCTGCTCTCCGATCGAGACCTGTTTCCTGCCCTGGAGGATCAGGCAGAGGACAGGCTCGTAGAGGGAGACCTCGAGCGAGCTCGGGGAGTCCTGCCGGAGGAGCAGGAGGCCCTCGATCGGGCGGGCGATTTCGTGGCGTCCTTGAGGGGTCGTGGCGCGACCGGACGCCTGCTCGATGAGTCGCTCCAACTGCATGCTTCAGCCGACCTGGGAGGTAGCCCAGGAACACATTGTCCCGCCGTGTGTAGGATCAGGCAAGCGCTTTGCAGGAACTGACAGGCGCCGCGGCTCTCTGCTGGGTAGGGTTGACTCATGAAACAGGTCACTCTGGGAGCCCAAGGTCTTCGCGTAC
>DASXWF010000779.1:0-2317 GCA_036503835.1 Polyangiaceae bacterium
CCCCAAGCGCTGCGCGGCTATCGGACGTTCAGCCCGGCCGGTGCGATGACGTCTGCCAAGTAGTGCAGAATTTTATGCCGTGGAAGCAAAGTGGAACCGTCCGACTCGAAATCCGAACGACGAACCGGCGCCGCTCCCCGCAATGAGCCGACCGAGCGAAATCATAGGCACCGCTGAAGTGTGGGAGACTATACGACATCTCCCCGCACGCCGTCGCTCCATGCTTCGATGGCGATCCCCCTGAACGTTGACAGCCCCGCAACCCCCGGCCTACCGTGGGCGGCCCCCACGAAAAGCAAGGGTTTTCGGGGATCTGGAAGGAATTTTCCCATGCGAACCTCGCGCGCTATTGCGTCGCTCATCAGCTCGTTGTTGCTCGGGTCCGGGCTGTCGGCCGCGGTCCTGGTGACGCCCCTCCTCATCGGCTGCAAGGACGAGAGTCAGCCGGAGTACTGGGTCGAAAAGCTCGAGGATGGCTCCTGGCGCGCCAAGTCGGTCACGCGCCTCGCTCAGTTCTTCGAGGACATGCTCAGCCGCAAGAGCAACGACATGAAGGCCCCCGAGGTGCAGGAGCTCATCGGGAAGACGGTCGACCCGCTCACCAAGCTCTACGTCGACCAGTACGACGCGCTCGATTCGAAGACGCGCGTCGCCATCATCAAGCTTTTGGCCGACTACCGTGACAAGCGCACGGAGCCGGCGCTGAAGAAAGCCTTCGAAGCCTTCGCGAAGCTGCCGAAAACCAGCCGCGACGAGACGGACATCAAGTGGGCCGCCCGCGCGATGGAGGATCTGAAGATCGAGAGCCTCGGGGTGCCGATGCTCGAGGCGTTCAGGAAGCTTCGGACGAGCTCGATGCTGGGCGGTGTCGCGTACCGCGACGTCACCAAGTCGCTGATCGCGCAGCCGCCCATGAAGGCCGCGGTTCCCACCCTGATCCAGATGATCGAGGTGCAGGTCACGCCCCCGAACGAGAAGGACAAGACGTCGTTCGACGATTGGAAGGATCAGATCGTCTGGCAGGACACCGCCGCCAAGGTGCTCGGGGGGATCGGGGATCCGGCGGCGACCGAGCCGCTCATCCGCGTGATGCTCGATCCGACGAAGGGGCAGCGCGAGTTCACGAGCGTGCAGCAGACCTCGGCGCTCGCGCTGGTGAAGATCGGGAAGCCGGCCGCCGACGCCGCGGCCAAGCTCCTGAAGAGCGACTACGAGGCTCTGCAGACGTTCCAGCTCCGCCGCATCCGTGAGGTGACGGGCTCGGACGAGAAGGGCAAGCCGTGGGTGCAGACGGCGGCGATCATCATCGGGACGATCGGGCGCCAGGACTCGATTCCTGCGATGGTCGAGGCGCTCAAGAACGAGAAGGACAACACGACCAAGGCGATGATCGCCCGCGAGCTGACGAAGATTCCGGCGACGACGGAGTCGAAGGAGGCGTTCAAGGAGGCCTTCGTCTCGCTCCCGCTCGACACGGAGATCCCGGGCGCCGGTGCGATCGAGGCGCTTTCGGAAGCGGCCGGGTACTTCGCGGACTCGGAGCTCGTGCCCTGGCTGCTCGATACGGCCGGCAAGCTGAAGGGCGACGCGGACGACCGCAAGGCGGCCCAGGCCGCGATGACGGTCACGGCCATGAAGCTCGCGAAACCCTCGCAGATGGGTGACGTGCGGGACGCCGTCGGCCGCTACGGCACCGACATCGAGAAGAAGGCGTTCAAGGCGGTCGAAGCGGTCGTCGGCGCCTGTAAGGAAGACGTCGCCTGCTACATCACCGCCATCACCAAGTCCGACAATCAGAAGATCGAGAATCAGTTCCAGGGCATCAAGGCCGGCTACATGATCATGCTGATGGGGAACGATCAGGCGCGCGACAAGCTCGTGGATAGCCTCGGCAGCATCACGAACGCGGGCCTGCGCTTCGTGGCGTCCCAGGCCATCGACCGGCTGTCTCCGAAGGGTTCGAAGACCGCGGCCGACAAGCTGAACCAGATCATCACCACGAACGAGGCGAGCCCCGATCGCGACAAGGCCGCGGGCGACAACGGCCTCCGCCAGGTGATGTTCCGCCTGAACGCCCGAGGCGGCTGAGCCGCGCCCGGCGGCGGGTCCGCCATGGCGCGCGTCACCATCGAGATTCTGAGCGGCAGGCGCGCGGGCGAAAGTCTCGAGCTCGACGCGGACACGGTCCGCGTCGGGCGCGCGGCGACGAACGAGATCGTGCTCGAGGAGGAGCAGATTTCGGGAGAGCATGTGCGCCTGCTGGCCGGAGTCGAGGGCTGGCTCGCGGAAGACTCGGCGAGCACCAACGGGACGTTTC
>DASXWF010000780.1:0-4509 GCA_036503835.1 Polyangiaceae bacterium
GGCCGGCGCTCGCGGCGCTCACGCTGCTCGCGTTCGCGGGTGCGCTCGAGCTCTCGCCGCGGCTCGCGCGCTTCCGCTTGCTGGGCGCGCGCCCGGCGCCGGCGGCCGAGCCGCGCGTCGCCGCGCCGGCCGCTTCCGCGAGCGTTGGTGAGGCGACGCTCGAAACGGAAACCGTCGATCGCGGCGCGCCCGCCGCGGCCGCGCCCAAGAAACGCGGTCCGATCGCCGCGGCCGACGAGGTCGACCCCGCGCTCCCGGGCAAGGATCAGCCGCCGCGCCCGCTCGACGATCCGAGCGGACGCGCGCTCGATCGCTTCTACGCGAAGCTCGCGCGGGTCGAGGCGAAGCAAGCGGGCGCCGTCGCGCGCATCGCTCATTTCGGCGACTCCACGGTCGTGAGCGACTTCGTGTCGGGCACGCTGCGGCGCGACCTGCAGCGCCGCTTCGGCGACGCCGGACACGGTTTCGTGCTGATCGCGAACGCCTGGCCGTCGTACTTCCACTTCGACGTGACCCGCTACGCAACGGCCGGGTTCAAGGTGAGCCGCATCGTCGGGCCGTACGCGGACGACGGGTTCTACGGCCTGGGCGGCGTGTCCTTCCGTGCCGGACCGCACTCGCTCGCCCGCTTCGGCACCGCCGCGAACGGCGACTTCGGGCGGTCGGTGTCGCGCTTCGTGATCGCGTACGCCGAGGAGACGCGCGGCGGTCGCTTCCAGGTGCGGCTCGACGGCAAGGACCTCCAGATCATCGACACGAAGGGTCCGGCGCTCGCGGCGCGCTACCACGAGGTGCGCGCACCGGACGGACCGCACGAGCTCGAGCTGCAGACGCTCTCCGGGGAAAGCCGGCTGTTCGGCGTGATCCTCGAGCGCGACCAGCCGGGCGTGGTGCTGGACGCGCTCGGCATTCAGGGCGCCCGCGTGCGCTTCCTCGACAAGCAGGACGACGCGCATTTCGCCGAACAGCTGCGCGCGCGCGGCCCCGACCTCGTCGTCTACCAGTTCGGGGCCAACGAGAGCGGCGACGGCTTCGTCTACTCGATGGCCGACTTTCACCGCACCATGAAGGAAGTCGTCCAGCAGCAGCAGCGCGCGTTGCCGGAGAGCTCGTGCCTCGTGATCGGCGCCATGGATCGCGCCGCCAAGCAGGGCGAGGAAATCGTGAGCGTGCGCGTCATCCCCTCGCTCGTCGAAGAGCAGCGCCTCGTCTCCGAGGAGGTCGGTTGCGCGTTCTTCGATACGTATCGGGCGATGGGCGGCAGAGGTTCGATGCCGATCTGGGTGCGGCGCGGCCTCGCTCAGGCGGATCTCACGCATCCTTCTGGCGTCGGCGCCGAGCGCATCGGACACTGGGTGTTCGGCGCGGTGATGCGCGGATTTTCCGCGTGGCAGAAGCGCGAAACGAAGAACGACTGAGAACCGACGGAGAACGACCGAGAAGCGCTAGTACCCAGAGCGCATCAGGCTCAGGCAATGTACGAAACAAGCCGCGTTCATTCGTGGAATTTCGTGCGCTTTCGATTGCGACGGCGAACCTCGAACGGTACGATGGGGATCGCTCGCGCACGGTCCTGCGGTGAGCGGTGGAGAAGGTCGTGGTTCGCACACGCGTCATAGCCAGAGTCTCGTCGGCCGCACTCATCGCGCAGTTCGTCTGGGCATGCTCCGAGCTGCCCGACACCCACCTCGATCAGGGCGGTTACGGCGGGACCGAAGCGACGGCGGGCACCGGCGGTGGCGGAGCCAGCGGCAAGGCCGGCAGCGCCGGAAGCAGCGGGAGCAAGTCGGGCGCGAGCGGTTCGAGCGGTTCCGCCGGGAAGGCCGGCAGCTCGAGCGGAGGTGCCGGCAGCGCCGGCAAGGCCAGCGGTGGCAACGACGAAGGCGGCGCGAGCGACGGCGGCAGCCTCACCGGCGGCAGCTCGGGTTCCGGCGGCGCGGGCCAGGCGGGAAGCTCGGGCGGCAAGGGCGGCAACTCCGGTTCCGGCGGCAAGGGGTTCGGCGGCAACTTCGGCGGGTTCGGCGGCAACTTCGGCGGATTCGGTGGCAGCTCCGGCGGCTCGGCAGGCAGGGCGGGCGCCGGGGGAACGAGCGGCTCGGCAGGCAAGGCGGGCGCCGGTGGAACGAGCGGCAACGCGGGCTCGGGCGGCAACGCGGGCTCGAGCGGCAGCGCGGGCAAGGGCGGCAGCGGCGGCACCAGCGGCAGCGCCGGCGCAGGCGGCAGCGCCGGCAAGGGCGGCAGCGCGGGACAGGTGAACGAAGGCGGCGAAGCGGGCGCCTGAACGGAGGCGAGCGCGCGTCGCTCGCTACTTCTTCGGCTTGCTGCCGCCGAGCATCAGCACGAGGCCCAGCCGTCCGGTGATGTAAGTGTCCGTCGCACCACCGGCGAGCATCGGCGCCTTCAGCGGATCCGCCGCGGACGCATTCTCCGGCGGAGCCCCCGACATCGTTTCGGTCGGCATGTCGTTGAAGTCGAAGCCGTAGCGGATCATGTCGAAGCCCGCGACCGCGCCGAGAAACGGCAAGAAGTCCCAGCCGAGCTCGATGCCGAAATCGAGACCGCTGCCGGTTGCCCCGGGAAACCACACACCTTCCAGATCCACCTGATGAAAGGAGGTCAAGAACCGCGGCGCGACGTGGCCGCCGATCATGAAGTTCTTGATGCGAGCGCGCCCGTCGATGCCGGTGCGGATGTACTGGTACTTCACGTCCGGCACGAGCGGCTGAAGGCCGGTGCCGCCCTCGTCACCGTGCAGGATGAACGAGTGCGAGCCGTAGGCGGCGAAGAACCCGACCTCCGAGGGGCCGAGCGGAACGCGACCGCGCAAGCCCACGCTCCAAGCGTCGAACGTCGTCTTGAGCGGAGCGGGCGCCGCGTTCGGGTCCTCGGTCGTCACGGTGGTGGTCGTGGCGATGCCGAGCTCGAGGTCGGCCATGATGCCGATGTGGGCCCAGGCGTCGTCGCGAAAGAACGCCACCGGATAGAGCCGCGTGGACGCGACGATCGCCGGTCCGAAGCCCAGGCTGTACGGCACGAGCGCTCGCCGCGGCATGGCGTTCGGGTCGCGCGGACCCCGGTTGTCCGAGTAGTCGAACTGGCGGTTCACGCCGCGCATCCCCACCATCAGCTCGAAGGGAGTCATGCCGGGCTTCGGCGCGTCGCTCGACTCTTCCTTCGGCTCCTCTTCTTTCGCCTCTTCGGCGGGCGCGGCTTCCGCGGCCGGCTCTTCTTCGGAGGGCGGCGGTTCCTCGCCTTCGACCTCCGGCTCCGCTTCTTCTTCTTCGACGCCCGGCGGCGGCGCCACCTTCGCCTCGGGACGCTTGCTCCCGGTGGCGTCGGCGAGCGGTACGGCGAGCACGGCGTCGTACTCGTTCGTGAGCCCGGTCTGCAGCTTGTCGAGGTTGCCGCCCTTGATGGTCACCTCTTCCACGCGCTTGCCGTCGGGCGAGTAGACGCTGAGCTTCAGGTCGGACTTCTTGGAGACGCTCCCCATCACGACGGCGTCGACCTGCAGCACCTTGGCCTGCTTCGCGATCGTCGCCTTGCTGGCGCCGGGCTTCAGATCCTCGGCGTCCGTCACGTCGTAGCCGCCTTCCTTCAGGCGCTGGAAGACGAGCACGCGCACCTTCGCGGAGTTCGGCCCGGTGATCTTGCCGACCGCCACGTTCTTCTTGGCCGATTTCGGCGCGCCGAACAGCGCAGGAACGGCGGGGGCGGCGGCTGTCGGGAGCGCGTACCCGAACACCGAGAGCGTCAGGGCGAGTGCGAGGGAACTCCGGGGCATCACGAGGGGACGGGATTCGATCGATTTCGGGGCCAGGGCCCCGGGGCCTCGAAGACATACGAGTTACTGCGGTCGAACCCGAGTTGCAAGTACCTGGAAAAGTTCACGGGCCGGCTTGACTTGACCCGCACACTTGCCCGACGCTTCCCGCCCCGTGCGCGAGCGCAGCTCGTCGCGGAGAGACCGAGAGCCGAGCCCGACGACTTTCATGCGTCTGTTCCTGATCGCGCTTCTGATTGGTTGCCTACTCCCGGCCGTGGCGCGCGACGCGTTCGCGCAAGCGCCCACCACCATCGTCCTCGACGAAGAGATCGAGGTGCGCGGGATGGACTGCGTGCCGCAAGTGAAAGAAGTCGAAGCGCGCCGCTCGATCCCGGTGCTGTGTCAGACCGACTACGACGTGGCGGGCGTGGAGCTCCGCTACCAGGCGCCCGGCTCGAAGAAGTGGGAGAAGGTCGAGCTACCGAAGACCGACGCCGGCTATCAGGGCGCGATCCCCTGCACCGTCACGGCGAAGCGCGGACAGCTCAAGGTCTACGTGTTCGCGCGCAACGCCAACAACAAAGTGATCGCGCGCGTGGGGCGGATTGAAAACCCCATGCTGATCCGGGTCGTCGAGCACACGAACCTGCCGCCGCCCGCGCTGCCGAACCAGAACGCGCCCGAGCGCTGCTACGACAAGAACGACTGTCCGCCGGAGATGGTCGGCACCGACGCGTGTCCCG
>DASXWF010000781.1:0-2466 GCA_036503835.1 Polyangiaceae bacterium
GCTCCCACGCCGGATCGAGCGCGGGGTTCTGGAACAGGAAGCGGTAGGTGCGTCCGCTGTACAGGCGTGGTTCGAAGCGGATCCAGCCGTCTGCCTCGCGCGTGCCGGCCAGGTCGGTGACGAAGTCCGAGTCCTCCTGCCAGAGGTGGAGGAGTGGGGCGGCGGGCGCTCCGTAGTCGAAGAGGCGCACCGCGAGCGCGCGGAGGCGTGGGCGTTCGGCGCTGACGGCGGTCGCGTGGCTGTGCACCCAGACTTCGGCGCCGTCCGCGGAGATCCAGAGGCGATTCGCGTAGTCGGGCTCGTAGGTGCCCTCGGCGCCGACGAACTTGAACAGAAAGAGGTGACGCTCCCGGCCGGACGTGGAGACGTCGAAGTACGGCCCTTCGCCGGTCGTGCCGGAGGCATCGACGAAACGTCCCGCCGTTCCGGGTGTCCAGAGATAGAGTCTGCCGCCGCGATACCGGGCGGCGGTCACGAGGTGAATGCGCACGCGGTCCTGCGCGCTTTCGAAGGGGTCGCGGGTGACGCAACGACTCGTGCCCTGCACGATCCAGTAGTGTTTCCGAAATCGGTAGCCCACGGTGCGGATGAGCGTCTTCGTGTGCTCGGGCTTCTCCTCGTGCTGCCAGTGCTCGTCGTGCAGGCGCACGTGACAGGCTTCGTGGATTTGGTGGTCGAGCTGGGTCTGATGAAGCTCGAGACCGTTGCCGTCGACGCCGGCGGGCTGCGCGTCGTACGCGAGCTCCGCGGCCGTGCGCTCCGTCCGATCCCGAAATACCCGGAGCCGCGCGCCCGCGATGTCCGTCAGTACGTGGAACGTGACCATGGCATCCCCTTTCGTCCGGCCCCGAACGTACAACGCAGTCGTTCGCTTCAACAAGCGCCGAGCGGCTGGATCTAACTATTCACTATCCGCCGGTATTCGATCGGGGTCTTGCCGATTTCCGCTTTGAAGTCGCGGACGAAATGCGCCTGATCGAAGTAACCGAGGCTCGCGGCGACCGCTGCGACCGTTTCGTTGCCGGTTTTCAAGCGTTCCGAGGCTTCTTGCAGGCGGAAGCGCCGGACGACCCATTTCGGCGGGACGCCGACGTACTCGTGAAACAGCCGTTGCAACGCGCGGACGGACAATCCGCTCGCGCGGCTCAACTCCGCGACGCTCAGCAACGACCCGTCCGTCCGAACACGGGTCACGAGATCGCGGGCGAGCTCGGCGTCGGGATCCGGCGTCGGCACTACCGCGGTCAATGCGGTCTCGAGGAGCTTGGCGCGTTCGAGCTCGTCGGGCAGTGCGACGAGCGTCCGTGCCAGCTCGAGCGCCGGCGGGCCGAGCTCGCGCGAGAGTGGAACCACCCGATCCGTCAGCTTCGAAACGGCTGCCGGGCTGAACGCGCGAAACATCCCTGGTTGAAACTTCACCCCGAAGACGGCGCCTTGCCCTTCGAGGGTGCGAGAAAATCGGGCGCGCACGACCCCCGTGACGCGCGCCTCGTCACCCTCGAACACCACGTGCACCGACGGGTAGGTGAGCACCTCGTTCGCCCGTGCTTCCGGAACGTCCCAGCGTACCCACCAGTAATGCTCGATCCACCGAAGCAGCGCGTCGGACGGCGAGATGCGCCCGGTTTCGACACCGTCTGCCCGAAACAGCAGCCCGGGCGTCGGTCCGAGCTTCGGTCGCGGCTCGGTCGCGTTTCTACAATCCGCGGGCTCGCCGGGTGCGCATGTTGCATCAGCCACGAAAGGAAGTGTTCCATGACGTACTCCACCTCAGCCAGCATCGTCATTCAGGCCCCCCGTGAGGCAATTTGGCGCGCGGTCACCGAACCCGCGCTCGTCAAGCGCTGGTTCTTCGGCACGGACCTCGTCACCGACTGGAAGGTCGGGAGCCCCTTGTTCTTCCGCGGCGAGTGGGAGGGCAAGACCTACGAGGATCGCGGCACGGTGCTCTCGTTCGATCCCCCGAACGGCTTCTCGTTCAACTACTGGAGCAGCATGAGCGGCGACCCCGACGAACCGGAGCGACGGCAGATCGTCCGCTACGAGCTCACCGGCGAAGGGAGCGGCGTGCGCGTGACCATTCACCAGTCGAACACCGACACCCAGGAGCGTGCGGAGCATTCGAAGAAGAACTGGGAGAACGTGCTCGCGGGGTTGAAGAAGTTCGTGGAAGAAGCGAAGGCGTGAGAGCCATCGCGCGGCGCGCGCTCGACGTCGACTCACTCGACGTGGGGCGGGCGCTCGACGTCGACTCACTCGACGTAGGAATCCGGAACCGCGCTCAGTTCGGCCCGTTGCCCTTGAGAATCACGTCGAGGATCCGATCGAGATCGTCCCACGAGCCGTAGCGAATCGCGAGCTCGCCCTTTTCGCCGCGGCCGCGCAGCTCGACGCGCGCGCCGAGGCGGCGCTCGAGTCGGGACTCGATGTCGCGGACGTTCGCGGATTTGCCTTTCGCGGGGCCGG
>DASXWF010000782.1:0-3499 GCA_036503835.1 Polyangiaceae bacterium
GTTCCGAGCTTCGTGCGCTCGCAGCCGCGCGGCCCGTGGGTCACCACGATCTCGTTTTCAGCGACCGAGACGCGAAGTTCGGTGTTCGGGTCGGCTAGCCAGCCGAGGTAGACGTCGTATTCACCCGCGATCGGGGCGACGAGCTCGAGCTCGACCTGCGTGCGTGTGGGCGCACGGACGTGGAGACCTCGGCCGGCCGAGAGGCACGGGCGGAAGTCGGGATGGGTCCAACCGGACGCAACGTGAAGGGGAGGCCACTCGGCTTCGGCCTCGAGGCGCCACTCCGTCAAGCCCTCAGCGCTTTCCGGCGCGGGTCTCGGCGTGAACGGGCGCAGCGCCGCCCGCCCGCTCGCGATGGAGTACTCGTAGAGGTAGGAGGGCGGGCGGCCCAGGCGTTCCCAGAGTGCAACGTCGTGTGCGTCGTGCGACGCCCGAGCAACGAAGAGGCCTGCGAGCGGATCGGTGACCGCCGGATCGTGACCGAGCGAAAAGCCGTGGTCGGTGGTGACGAAGACGAGTCCGCGGGTGACACCGGCCTGGCTGACGACGCTCGGCTCGAACATCGGCCGCCCGCCTTCGCGGCGCGAGAGAGCGAGGTGTGGGTGAATGGTGTGAAGGGCGAAGCCGAGCAGCATCGCCGCCGGCAGGAAGCGAACGACGCCGAGCTCGACCGCCGCGAGGCCGAGCAAGGCGTGCGCGAGGGGCAGCGCGTCGGCGAAAAGGCGTGCGCCTCCGCCCGGATAGCTCGCCGGGTAGTAGAACGGCGCATAGCCGAGCACGACCGCGATCCACCCGAGCATGAGCCAACGCACTCCACTCTGGTTTCGGTGACGAAACGCCACCCAAGGGCAGAGCAGGGCGAGGGGAGCGAGGTTTCCCACGTCGAGCGCGTGCAGGCCGAGCCGCTGGAGCGTGATTCGGACGGCATCCAGCGGGTAGAAGCCGCCGTCGAGACGTGTGTTGACGAAATCGCCGTGCTCGAACCGGCACCCCCGGTTGGCCCCGAAACCCCAGCCGAAGCAGCCCGGAGGGCCGTCGGCCAGGGAGTAGTAGGCGAGCTGGGTCGAGCCGAGGTACGAGCCGGTGGCGGCGTGCTGATGGAGGAGGAGGAGCGCCACGCCCGGGACGAGCCCGGCCGCGAAGGCGAGCGCACGCGCGGGGCGCTCGGTCATCGTGCTCTTCATGAGCACTAACAGCGCGCCGATCGCGACCCCTGCGGCACCCGTCACCGGTCGCGTGGCGATGAGCCAGCCCCCCGCCACACCGGCAGCGATGGCGCGGGCCGGGGTCGGTCGCGCTGCTGCGGTGAGCACTCCTGCGAGCAGCAGCGCGCTCAGTCCGTGCGACATCGTGTCGGCCGTGTGATAGCGAAGCGCCGCGCACAGGGCCGAGGCGACGGCTGCTGCTCGCGCCGCATCCTCGCGGCCCGAGAGCTCGCGGGTGAGTCCGTAGGTGACGAGGACGAGCAAGGCGGCGAGCACGGGCCCCACCGCCAAGGGAACGCCGGCGAGGAACCCGAGCGCGAGCGCGGCCGGATACCCGGGCGGAAACAGCACTGCGAGCCCGTGGGGGCCGAAGAGCAGGAAACGACCGCGGAACGCCGCGCTCGGCGCCGGCACGTCGAATGCCAGTTTGCCTTCCGAGAGCGCGCGCGCTTCGAGGTAGTAGCTCGTCGCGTCGACGATGCGGGGGCCGCCGTGCAGGAAGAAGTGGACGTAGAGCGCCGAGAGAACGAGCGCGAGGAGCCCGAGCGCGGCGAGCAGCGGGCCGCGCGCCAAGCCGTTGAAAAACTTGGTGATGCGCGGGCCGGCGAACGCCGCGGCGAGAGCCAGCAAACCCGCGACGAGCAGGGCCACACCGGCGGCATCTCCGCTCGGCCCGAGCTCGAGATACGGGCTCGGCATCAGAAGTCCTGGATGGCCCAGACGTGATAGAGGACGCGCTCGCGCGAGGGGCCGAGCTCGATGTGCAGCGTTCGCCCGCTCGGCGGCGGCAGATCGATCGTGACCTCCAACCAGCCGTCGCGGCGTGGCAGCGCAAGTGTCCCCACGTCCTTGCCGTCGGCCAGCACCGGAATGCGCAAGTCGGCGACCGGGGCCGCCCGAAACAGCAGTCGCAGTGGGCGGCCCGGGGTGAGGCCACTCAGCGTGAAGCGCTCCCGCGTCCCTTCCGGGGAGTTTCTGCCGGCGTCGAAAACGTCCCGCCAGGGCTCGTCGGGGTGCGCGAGCACCTTCACGGCCACGCGCCCGCCGCTCGCCGGCAAGCGCTCGTAGTCCCCGGCGCGCTCGCTGGTCACGTCCGCCCAGTCGAATTCGGCGCTGATGCGTGCGCCCCGCGGCAACCGGAACGGCTCGGCGCTGCCTTCGAGCGCCGTCCAGGTCGCGCGGTAGAGCACCTTGCTCGGTGCGCCGCAGATGACGTTACCGCGTGCCGGGACCTCCAGCATGCGACTGCCGAACCAGAGCGGTAGCTCGTCCCACCACGAAGGGTAGATCGCGAGCAGGGCCGGCCGCTCGTCCGCCGGCAAATGCTCGATGAGCTCGATGGCCGCCCCGACGTGGGCGCGCGTCGCGCGTGCGAACGGCATGCCCTTGTAGCCGCCGAGACCAATCAGGTCGAGCGTGGGGCCCTCGCTCAGGTACGGGATCGCGCCCGCATCCCCCACGAGCACCCGGGGCGTCGGTCGAAACTGCTCGCGGAGCAGCCGGCCGACGGTCACGTGCTGGTCGTAGATGTTGCGCGCGCCGCGCCCGAAGTACCAGGCCTGAAAGCGGAAGTTCGGTGCCTCCTGCCAGGCGAAAAAACCGATCACGACGAGCGTCAGGGCAGCGAGCGCCGCCGGTTTTCGCTCGAACGGGCGGCGCGCGCCGCGAGTCAGGATGGCTCCCGCTCCGAGGCTCGCCGCGATCAGCAGCCAGGTGAGCGCCGGCATCACGTAGCGCTCGTTCTGCCAGCGCACCTGCCCGTTCAGCGCGACCATCATCGCCCAGCCGAGCAGGCACGCCCAGAGCAGGGCAGCCACTCGCCGCGTCTCCCGGAAAGCGAACGGCACGAGCGCGAAGACCCAGGTCAGCCAGCCGATCGCGGGAATGGTCTCGAGGTGCTGCTGCGTGACGCGGAGCGCCTGGTACGCGAGGTAGAAAAGCCAGAGGTTGAGCTTCTCGGTGAAATCGAGATACGGGTGGTAGTACTCGAGCTTCGCGATCGCACCGGCCGCCGCGGGCTCGCCGGTGAGGACGAGGTTCGCGATCGCGGAGCCCACCACGACGAGGGCACCCGGCAGCGCCACGGCCGAGAGGCCGAGCAGTGCCAGCTTCGGCCCCCGCGTTCTGGAGAGCCACGCGATGCTCGTCGCGAAAATCGCGACCGTCGTCACGGCCTCGGGTCGCGTGGCGACCAGCAGTGCTCCCCAGCACCCGAGGCCGAGAGCGCGCAGCAGCAGCGCCCGCGTGCCGAGCTCCCGGCCGTTTCGCATCAGCCCGTCCCACGTCACGAACGC
>DASXWF010000783.1:0-3401 GCA_036503835.1 Polyangiaceae bacterium
CTCGGAGACGGGTCTGCCACCTCCATGCCGAGGACCACCAGCGGCAAAAGCGCCATCGCACCCAAGGCCACGGCTCGAACGTGGCACGAACCGTCCCCCAAAAGCCAGCTCGGCGCGTGCGCGACCCTTCGAGCCGGCTACACGAATCCGAGCAGGCTTCCGATGACTTCCGGGACGGCGTCGGCGATCTCGTGTGCCAACACGCCGCGATCGACGCCGCGGTCGCGCGCCACGGTCTCGGCCGCGAGACCGTGCACGTAGGCGCCGGCGCAGGTCGCGCGCAATGGGTCGGTGCCGACGGCGAGCGCCGCGATCACCCCGCACAGCACGTCACCGGTGCCGCCCGCCGCGAGCACCGGGCTGCCGGTCGGATTGACGATGATGCGCTGGCCAGGGCTGCCGATCAGCGTGCGGGCACCCTTCAAGAGCACGGTCGCCTGCGTCTGCTCGACGGCCGCGCGCACGGCGCCGAAGCGATCGGCCTCGACCGACGCCGGCGAAGCGCCGATCAGCCGCGCCATCTCGCCCGGATGGGGCGTGAGCACGAGCTTGCCGCGCGCCCGCGAGAGCTCCCCCGCCCGCCCCCGAAAGGCCGTGATGGCGTCCGCATCGACCACCACTACGCCCGGCCATTCGAGCACGACGTGCTCGGCGATCCGAACCGCCGTGGCGTCGAGCCCGATGCCCGGCCCGATCGCCACCACGTCGACCTGGTCGAGCCAGTGGCCGAGCGACAGCTCGAGCGCCCCCGGGTCGAGGCGCGCCGTCATCGCTTCGAGTACGCGAAACTCGTAGATGTCGGCCACCGACGGCTCCGCGGCGATGGTGACGAGACCCGCGCCGGCGCGGAGCGCTCCTTGCGCCGCGAGCAGACCCGCGCCCACCTTTCCCGGCGAGCCCGCGATCAGGAGCACGCGCCCCGAGGACCCCTTGTGTGAAAGCGCGTTGCGCGGCGGAAGCGCGGACTGCACGTCCCGCGCCTCCAGACACTCCACGCCGTAACCGACACGCCCCACGAGGCCCTGGGGAATGCCGATGCCGATGACCTCGATGCGACCGGCGTGCGCGGCGCCGAGCGGCGTGGCGAGTCCGCGCTTGGTCTCTGCGAACGTGGCCGTGAGGTTCGCGCGCACGGCCGCGCCGAGCGGCTTGCCCGTGTCCGCGTCGAGCCCCGAGGGCAGATCGAGCGAGAGCTTGGGCGCCGGCGCGGCGTTGATGCGTTCGATGACGGTGCGCGCCATGCCCGTCACGTCGCGATCCAGACCCGTTCCGAAGATCGCGTCCACGATCACGTCCGCCGAGGCGAGCGAGGCTTCGAACGCCGGCAGCGTGCCGTCGTCGATGCGCAGCCAGGCGGCGCCCGCGTCGGTCATCGCCTCGAACACGGTGAGCGCGTCGCCGGCGATGCGCTCCGGATCCGCCGCCAGAAATACGCTGACCGAGAGCCCGCGCGCGCGCAGGCGGCGAGCGACCACGAAGCCGTCGCCGCCGTTGTTTCCCGCGCCGCACACGATCACGAAGCGGCGCGCGTTCGGGAACTGACGCTGGGCGAGCTCGGCGGCGCCCCGGCCCGCGTTCTCCATGAGCGTGAGCGACGGGATGCCGCCCTCGAAGCTGGCGAGCCGATCGAGCTCGCGGACTTCCGCGCGCGAGAGCACGGGGGTCACGGCGCGCTCCTCTCGAGCACCACGACCGCCGCCGCGATGCCGGCGTCGTGCGTGATCGAAACCAGCGCCCGTGCGACACCGAGGCGCTTGCCGTGCTCGGCCGCCGCCCCGTGCAGCAGGAGCTCGGGCGCGCCGCTCGGCGCCCGCCGCACCTCGAGGTCGTGAAAGCTCACGTCGCGAGGCCCCCCCAGCGCCTTCACCGCGGCCTCCTTCGCGGCGAAGCGTCCCGCGAAGGCCTCGGCGCGGTCGGCCGTGCGCGGGGCGAGATCGCTCTGTTCGCCGCGCGTCAGAATGCGCGCGCTGAAGCGGTCACCGAAACGTTCGAGCACGCGCCGAACGCGCTCGACGGAAGCCACGTCGATGCCGAGTCCGACGATCATTTCCCCCGAGAGTGGATCAGTCCGGCGCGCGTGTCGAGACGGTCGGAACGAGCGCTAGCGGCGCGCGGCGGCCCCGCGTTCCACGGCCGCGCGGAGATCGCGGACGGCCTGGGAAATCCCGAGCATGACGGCGTCGGCGATGACCGCGTGGCCGATGTTGAGCTCTTCGATCTCGGGGATGGCGGTGATCGCGCCCACGTTCTCGCGGGTGAGGCCGTGACCCGCCGCGACCTCGAGACCGAGCTTCTGCGCGTGGCGCGCGCCCTGGGCGAGGCGCGACAGGGTTTCGGCGCGTGCCGCGCCGCGGGCCTCGGCGTACTCGCCGGTGTGGAGCTCGATCTGGTGCGCGCCGAGGTCGCGGCTCGCTTCGATCTGCGCGAGGTCCGCCGCGATGAACAGGCTGAGCTTGATGCCCGAAGCGCGGCAGGCGCGCGCCACCTTCTCGACCTGAGCCCGCGCCGCTATCACGTCGAGGCCGCCCTCGGTCGTGAGCTCCTCGCGCCGCTCCGGGACGAGCGTGACCACGTCGGGGCGCACGCGCTCGGCAGCGGCGATCATCTCGTCGGTCGCCGCCATCTCGAGGTTCAAGAGCGTGGTCAGGGACCGCCGCAGCCGCACGATGTCGTCGTCCCTGATGTGGCGCCGGTCCTCGCGCAGGTGAGCGGTGATGCCGTCGGCGCCGGCGAGCTCGCAGAGCTGCGCGGCGAGCACGGGATCGGGATACACCGTCCCGCGCGCGTTGCGCAGCGTGGCGACGTGATCGATGTTGACGTGAAGCCGGACCATGGGCACGGAGCCTACGGCGGCGGACCGCGTCGCACCAAGGACAGTCCGACAAAATCTCGCAGACAGGGTACTCTCCCCGGGAGGCCAGCTTGTCTCAGGCGAAGCGTCGCAAGCAGGGGTCGCGCGGAAAGCGCGTCCTCGCCGTCATCGCGCTCGTCGCGGCGGTAGTCGGCGGCGCGCTGGCGCTGGCGCGACGGGAACGCCCGGCCCCGTCGAGCGCGCCGAGCGCCGGTACCGGAGCACCGGGCGCCCGGGCCGCTCATGACGCCGGAGCCGATGCGGTGCCGCTGGACGCCGCAGCGCCGGACGCCGCCGTCGACGCCGCTCCCCCGTACATCGAGCTCGACGGCGGAACGCTGGCCGAGCAAAACGAAGCGTTGATCGTCAACATGAAGAACGCGCTCGGGCTCGACGACACCGCGGTCGCGGCCGTGCGCGCCGTCTTCGCGGGCTCCGAGTGGATCGGCCAGGGCAACCCGAAGGCCACGCAGCATCCGATGACGCGCGCGGAGTGCCGGGAGCGGCGCGCGCAGGCGCCGCGGCTCGCCGCGCCGGATCCCCGCTGTGG
>DASXWF010000784.1:0-2464 GCA_036503835.1 Polyangiaceae bacterium
TTCGAGGTGAGCTTCGGCGGCGAATTCGGCACGCACTGGCCGAACGACGACCTGAAGTTCATCATCGTCCACACGGCCGACACCCTCGGCGGCGACATCAACGAACGCCCGATGTGCAATTGGGCGAACGCGAGCGAGGAAGGCTCGGGAATTCTCGCGTGGGCGGTGGGCGCGGGTACCGTGAAAAACTTCAATCGCACCCCGCCGTACGAGCCCGCCTTCTCGCCGAGCGGCAACGAAGACTTCTACATCGGGCCGAGCGCCGGCACCTTCAACGGCCATCCCCTGCTCGGCCCGCTCGAATGGATCTCGGTGGAGGTCGAAGTCATCGCCGAGGCCACTTCCGCCGCACCGGAAGGCCGGATTCGTTCGGTCCTCACCCGCCGCAACGGCGACGTTCTCACGGACCTTTCGATCCCGTGGAGCTACGACTCGAACTGGTCGCTCGGGCGCTACATCAGCGAAGTTCAGGTGATCGGCGGTTACTACAACACCGGGACGAGGCGAGCGGCGCCCGACAACTTCTACCGCATCGCCGACCACATCGCGTTCGCCGCGAATCGTGACGGACTCATCGGCCCGCGCCCCGGCTTCGTACGCTAGGGCTCACCCGAGATCGTCGGACTCAGGGATCGCCCGCCAGTCGTGAAAAACGGGATAATACGAGTGATTTCTTGGGCTTGGGGTTCGCGCGCCGGCGCAGCCCGCGGTGCCTCCGCGAACCGCTAGAGTTCCCGTGATGGCCTCGAGCAAGGAAGCGGAACGAGACCGTGCCTTGCCCGAACCGGAGCTCGATTGGCCGTTGCCTCCGGAGCTGCTCGGGCGCGAGGTGAGCGTGCGCGCGCTGCTGCCGCTCTGGGATCTGTCACGGCGCCAGGGACTCGACCGCGAACAGCTCGCGCGTGACACCGGGTACTCCCTCGACCAGCTCGGCAATCCGCGCGAGCGTATCTCCTGGCAGGCCTTCGCCACGTTCCTCGCGAACCTCGGACGGCTGATCGGTGACGATGGTCTCGTGCGGGCGGGCGCCGGCGCGATCGAGTCGCCGATCTTCCGCACGATGATCCTGCCGGGCCGGCTGCTCTTCGGCGCGCGGGATCTGTTCCGCTGGGCGTTCGGACCGAATGGCCCGCCTGCTCAGCTCGTCGCCGTAACCCGCGGAGGGATCACGGAGCTCGCTCCCGGACGGCTGCGGCTCGAAATGCGGACCAAGGCGGGGTACGAGCCCTCGCGCGAGAACTACCTCCTGGTGCGTGGCGCCCTGGAAGGTTTGGTGCGTGTCTTCGGCGTCCACGACGCGGCGGTCGTTCAGCGCGCGACGATCGACGGGATGGCGTTCGACTTCGAGATCCCGCACGCGCTCGGTCTGTTCCGGCGCGTGCGCTCGTGGTTCGTGTGGCTGTTCAACGCGCGCGCCGCCGCCGAGGAGATGCGGCTCGCGCAGCTCGAGCTCTACGATCGCTACGTGGAGCTACAGCACCAGGTCGAGGCTCGGAGCCGTGCCGAGGCCGAGCGCGAAAAGCTCGAGGAACAGCTGCGTCAGGTGCAAAAGCTCGAGGCCGTGGGGCAGCTCGCCGGGGGTATCGCACACGATTTCAACAATCTGCTGTCCGTGATCCTCAGCTACACGAGCGTGCTGATCGAGGATCACGGCGCCGACGATCCGCGGCGCGCGGATCTGACGGAAATCTTGAAGGCGAGCCAGCGCGCCGCTGCGCTCACCGCGCAGCTCCTGGCGTTCAGCCGCCGCCAGGTGCTCGAGCTCAGCGTGCTCGATCTGAACGAAGTGCTGCTCGGCATGGACAACATGATCCGCCGCATCATCGGTGAGCACATTCGATTCCGCACGGTCGCCGGCCGCGACATCGGCTTCGTTCGCGCCGACCGCGGCCACGTCGAGCAGGTGATCCTGAACCTGGTCGTCAACGCGCGGGACGCGATGCCGGAGGGCGGCGAGCTGACGATCGAGACGGGGGCCGCGGCGCTGGACGGCGCGTTCGCCGAGCAGCACCTGGGCGTGAATCCCGGCGCACACGTGATGCTCGTCGTGACCGACACGGGCGTCGGCATGGATCGCGCCACCCAGCAGCGCATTTTCGAACCCTTCTTCACGACCAAGCCGAAGGGGCGCGGCACCGGCCTCGGGCTCTCGACCGTGTTCGGCATCGTCCGCCAGAGCGGCGGAAGCATCTGGGTGAAGAGCGAGCCGGGACAGGGATCGACCTTCACCGTGTACCTGCCGGTGACCACGAGCAGCGAGCGCCCTGCCGCGCTCGCGCGAGCGGACACCCCTCGTGGCTCGGAAACCGTGCTGCTGGTCGAAGACGAAGACCAGCTCCGGGCGGTCGCTCGCAGCATCCTCGAACGTCACGGCTACCGCGTGCTCGAAGCCGGGAACGGCCGGGAGGCTCTCGATCGGTACTCCAAGTCAGGGGAGCCGATCGAGCTCTTGTTGACGGACGTC
>DASXWF010000785.1:0-4091 GCA_036503835.1 Polyangiaceae bacterium
ACCACGTTGACGCGGGCGGCTGTCGACACATGCGTGCTGTCGTCCTTGGGATAGATGGACAGCGCCGCCGGAGGCCGCGTATCGCGCCCGCGCTGGTGGCAGAAGAACGCGCTGCCCGAGCCGTGGTCGTTGCCGATGAAGATGAGGTTACCGAGCGGCGTGACCTGCCCGTGATCCGGGTGATCGCGGCCGAGCGTGCCTTCGCCCACGACTCGGGGGTTCTGTTCGTCGGTCACGTCGACCTTCACGACGTTTTCCTGGCGTCCCAAGAAGACGAATTCGTCCTGCGCCGCGACGTAGAGCTGATCCTGTCCGATCGCCGCGTTCTTCACTTCGGCGATCCTGCTCGGATCAGCGAAGGAATGAGTCAGGAAGTTGCCGTCCCGGCCGGCGGCGTAGATGCGATCGTTCGCGCCGACGAGGATCGTGTAAAGGCGCGGAAGATTGCGGAGCTGCGAGAGCAGGGCCGGTTCGTCGGGGACGCTGATGTCGAGCACCGCGTACGCCCCGTTCTGATCCATATTGCTGATCACCAGCAATTCGCCGACCGCGAAGAGCGGGCCCACCCGAAACCCGCCCGTCGCGCTCGTCTGCACCTGATTCAGCAGGCGCGGGTTCGCCGGGTCGCTCGCGTCCACGATCCAGATCCCGCGATTGCCTCCGGAAACGTAGAGGTAGCGGCCCTGCCAAGTCGCTTGCCAGGCCACGTTTTCGTAGTCGCCGCCCTGCACGCCGGGCAGGTCGATGCGGCCGATGCGGGTCGCCGTGAGCGGATCGGTAAAATCCCAGATCTGGATGCCCGCGATGGTCTGCACCGCCACGTAGTGCCGGCCGTTCACGATCGCCACCGGCAAGGAGTGAGCCTCGCGGAAGGCGTTCGTGTCGCCGCCTTCGATGTGACGAACCTCGACGGGCGACTTGGGATTCGAGACGTCGTAGATGCCGATTTCCCCGGGGGGCGCGCCGCTGTCGGGCGCGAAGATGGTCATGAAGTAGCCCCGGATCATCAAGGCTACGTTGGTGCCGTTCGGCGCGCCGTTGTTTTCGATGAACGCGAACGGCTTGAAGTATTCGGCGTCGCCGCAGTCCAGGTTGCCGAGTCCGGGCCCCGGCGCGGCGGCCGCCGGTTCCGCAAGCGCCAGTGACAGACCGGCGATCGCCAGCCCCGAGGCAAAGGACCCGACGCTGCGACGTCCCGCCCTCATCAGCTCACGATTCCCGAGAGTGCCGAGGTGACGCGGCCTGCGTCGAGCCCGAGCTCGGTCACGTTCGACCCCATGATTTGCGCGGCAGTGAGCAGCGCCTTGCTCAGGTTGTCGCCCGGGTAGTCGTGAGACTCGTCCCCGCGCAGCCGGCCGCCCGCCTTGCCCGCGAACAGCACGGGCCACTCCGTCTTCGTGTGAATCTTGCCCCAGGCGGTGTCGGAGGTGACGTACACGAGCGACGCGTCGAGCAGGTTCGTGGCGCCGTACGGGGTCGCTTGGAGCTTGGCCAAGAACTCGTTCAGGCAGCGCATCGTGTAGAGCACGCCCGTGTCGACGCGCGGCTGGTTCGATTCGTCACCCGCGTCGCCGTGACACACGGTGTCGTGAAAGTCGTCGTTCATGTTCGGAGCGAGGTGCCGGTAGTAGACGTGCGCCGCGGGCAGCGAGAACATGAAGGTCAAGACCCGCGTCTTCTCGCAAGCGAGGGCGAGCGTCGAAAGCTCGACCATCGCGGTGTTGACGGCCGGAGGCGCCTCGCTGCCCGTGTCCGCGCCCGCCGCCGGCTCGGTCACGCTGGAGCATTCGGGCGGGCGCCCGGTATCGGGCGGCATGGTATCGAGGCGCTGCTCGATGGCACGGATGGACTCGAGGTGCAGCTCGACGCGCTGCCGGTCGTTGTAACCGAGGCGCTGCTGCAAGCTCGCACCGTCGTCCAGAACGGCGTCGAGGACGCTCTTCCGGACCCGCGCGAGCTTTGCCGCCTGCTCGAGCGCAGGATCGCCGGGCGGAGCTTCCGTCTCGCCGGAGAACAGGCGATTGAAGACGGCCTTCGGGTCGTACTCGGCGGTGTTTCGCGCGTCGGGTCCCCGGTGTGACACGGTGTGGAGAGAGTGCTGAGGACCGCCCGGAGTCGCCGGGGTCACCCCGACTTCCAACGATCGATAGGGAGCGCCGGCGGAAATCACGTCCGCCACGACCTGATCGATCGATTTTGCCCGCACTGCGTTGCCGTTCAACGGCGCACCGGTCGTCGCCCCCGCCGATCCCGTCGGGTGCTCCAACCCGGACACGTGCACCCTGTTCTCGAGGCCCGTGATCACCGTGAGGTGAGATTTCAAGGCGGCGAGCGGCTCGAGCTGGGGGCTGAGCGCCCACGCCGTGCCCGAACCCGTGCTCGACGGCTTCCAGCGACCGGGGAGCGTGCCGTTGCCGAAGAACCAGGTCACGAAGAGCGGCGAAACGGGCGTACCGGTCTGAGCCAGCGCCGTGCCGTTCGTGTTCAGCATCGCTTCCAAGACCGGCAGCGGGACCGCGATGGCGGCCCCCGTCGCGAGGGCGCCCCGGAGAACGGTCCGTCGGTTCAAAGGTTTGATCGGCATGGGCTCGTACTCGGGTCAGGGCTGAGGCGCCACGGAGGAGAACGCCGGATGCGTCACGAGTTCGACGATCAGATCGCGCAGCTGGAAGCCGGAGGCCGCGAACGAGTCGCCGAGCGCATTCAAGACGCTGCCGTCGACCTCCCGTTCGACGTGCCCCGTCGCGTAGGCGTAGTACCTGCGCAGCAGACACGCGATCACGGTCTGGCTCGAAGCGACGACGGCGCCGAGGTCGCGCGCGTCGCTGACCGGCGCGCCGTCGAAATCGCCGCTCGGATCGATCGGCAGGCCGCGGTCCGTGGTTCGGTAGCGGCCGATCGCATCGAAGGTTTCGAGCGGCAATCCCAGGGGGTCCATCAACGAATGACACCCGCCGCACGTCGGATTGGTCCTGTGCGCCTCGAGCCGCTGGCGCTTGGTCATCGGTTGGTCCACGGGCGGGTCTTCCAGCACGACGTCGACGTTGCCCGGCGGCGGATCGATGTGCTCGCACATCAGCCCCTCGCGCAGGAACTTGCCGCGCAACGTCGGCGAGCCTTCCTTCTGGTTGGCAAACTGCGTGAGGAAGGCCGCCTTGCTCAGGATTCCGGAGCGCGGACCGTCCGCGGGCAGGGAGAAGCTCTTGAACGTGCTCGAGTCGAGACCGGTCGTGTCGAGCCCGTAGAGCGCGGCGAGCTCCGCGTTGGCGACGACCTTGGTGGTGGTGAAAAGGTCGAGCACGCTCGAGCGATCGTCGAACACGATCGACTCCCAGGTGTCCCGCATGTCCCGGACCATCGCCGACTTGAGCGCCGCGCCGTACTCCGGGAAAAGGGTCGGATCCTTGCCGAGCGTGGCGATGCGATCGAGGCGCAGGTACTCCTCGGCGAAACCGCCCACGGCTTCACGGCCGCGAGGATCGTCGAGCATCCGCTGCACGGCCTGGCGGACGCCGTCCGCACTCTCGAGCGTGCCGTCTTCCGCCTGGTCGAGCAACGTGAGATCGGGCAAACCGTTCCACACGAGAAATGCGAGGCGGGCGGCCATTTCGTAGCCGGTGAAGCGCAGCGCCCCGCTCGAGCTCGGCGCACCGAGCTCCGCGCGATACAGAAAATGGGGTGACGTGAAGAGCGCTACGGTCGCCCAGCGCGCTCCCTCCACGGGACTCCCCAGCTCGGACGCGGCGTTCGCCGCAACCTCCAGGACTCGTTGCAGCTCGACCGCATCGAGCGGGCGCCGCCACGCGCGGCGGCCGAGGACCTCGACGAAGCCGCGCGTGCAGGCGTCATCGACCCCCGCGCCGGGCGTGCAGCCGATGAACTGCGAGCGCCGTGCGGCATCGGCGAAGACCGCGTCGACCGCGCTCTCGACCGCGGCGTGATACTGCTCGACGCCGCGCTCCGTCGTGACGACCGTCGCGGCCCCGACTACGGCGAAGTTGCCGTTCCAGTTGTCCGGGTCGAGCTCCTGCACGTTCACCTCGACTCCGAACACGTCGAGCAGCGCATTGCGAAACTGAGCCCTGGTCAGG
>DASXWF010000786.1:0-4199 GCA_036503835.1 Polyangiaceae bacterium
GGCACCACGATCAGGGCGAGCACGGGCGCGCCGTACGCGACGTAGCGCTCCGGAATGAACAGGCGCAGCCCGGCCACGAGCGCGACCGCGTGGCACGCCGCGACGGCTGCGAAGAACGACCACAGGCGGCGCGCTTCCGCACGCCGCCGCGAAAGTGGAATCCAGGCGCCGAGCGCGAGCACGACGAGACCGAGCGCGACGAGGTCGCGCCGGTCGCCGGCGTTCACGACCGGTAGCACCGGCTCTCCGGCGCCGACCAGGGTCGCGAGCAACGGCTTTACGGCCGCTTCGGGGAGCGGCGGGAACGGCGGCCGATCTGCCGCGTCGAAACGCCCCCAAGGCCCGGCTTCGGGAAACTCGGACCACAGCTCGGGTGTGATCGCCACGCCGTAGGGCCGCAAGCGCAGCACCGACGGCGCGAGGACGAGCGCAGCCAGCGCCGCCGTCGCGACCACGGTGAGCGCGCGGCGGCGGAACGGCCAGGCGCTCGCATTCCCGCGCTCTTGCCAGGGAAGCAGCAACCAGAGCGCCAGGGTCGCGCCGAGCAGCAGCGCCGCCACCGGATAGAAACCCGCGGCCACCACCACGAGCACGGCGAGCGCGCGCGCGCGCCCCGCCGCGAGCGCGGCGACCCCCGCGGCGAGCAACGCAAACGCGAAGGCGCGGGGCAACCCGCCCACCATGCGGCCGAGGAGGTACTCCGAACCGAGCCCGAGCGACAGGGTTCCGAGCACGGCGCCCGGCCCCGAGATGCGGAAGGCCGCGAACCCCAGACAGCCGAGCGCCGACGCGAGCAGGAGGTAGGGCAGCGCCTTGCTGAGCAACACGACGCCGCTCACGCGGCCGAGCACCTCGTAGAGCAGCCGGTACCCGTCGGGCAGGCTCTTCAAGAAGTAGTCGACGCTCGGATCGCCGGGGAACAGCGCCCGGTCTTCGATGCGGAAGAGCGGATGAATCAGGACCCGGACGTCGTCGGCGAAACGGAGGGGGTCTGCCGACTCCGCGATGTGTCGGGCCAGCATCGGGCCATGCAGCCAGGCGAGCGCGGCGCCGACGAGCAGCACGCCCACGGCACGCCGTTGCCGGCGAGCCCGCTCGAAGACGCTCTGGATGGCGCGCACGTCGGCGGAGCTTACCGCACGATTGTTACGCGAAAAGCAGGCTCGCCGAGCCAACGGCCGAGGAGGGGTGGTAAGAGTGCCCGCCGAATCACGATGACGCGGCTCCTGGCTACTCTCAGGGCACTGCCCCTGCCCGGCTGGCGCGCGGTCGTGCTCGTGCTGGTGCTGCTCGGCGCGACCGGCTTTTTCGCTTCGATCGTGCGGGGGCACTACCCGCTCGAGCACTGGTTGTTCTTTCGCTACGCGATCTATTGGCTGTGCACGGGGGTGTTCCTCGCCGGCGCGCTGGGCGTCGGCCAGCTGACCCTCGTCCGGGTCTTCCGCTCGAAGCTACCGCTCCACGAGGCGACGATCGCCGCGCTCGCGCTCGGCCTGTTCGAGTTCGAGCTCGCGATGCTGCTGGTCGGGATCGTGCAGCGCTTCAACACGATCTCGTTCTTCGCCGTCCCGATTGCGTTTCTGGTCGGCGGGTCGAGCGGCCTTCGGTCCCTCGCACGAGGCTGGCTCGGGCTCTACCGGCGCTCGCGGCCGCACGTGGGGCCGATCGGCCTCCTGTCGATCGGCTTCGGGCTGATCGTGTTCGCGATGATCTATTTCGCGGCGCTCACGCCCGAGAACGTGCAGTTCGACTCGCGCTGGAAGCACATGTCGCTCGCCGAGGACTGGGTGGCGTGGGGCGGCATCCGCCGCCGCGACGAGGGCTGGCTCTTCTCGGCCCGTCCGCACATGACGAGCCTGCTCTACACGTGGGCGTTCCTGCTGCCGAACGCGCGGCTCTTCGACAAGATGCTGCTTTGCTCGCACCTCGAGCTCGCGATCTTCGCCGTGACCACGCTCGTGGGCATTCCGGCGCTCGTGCGCCGGCTCGTCCCGCGCGCCGATCCACGCGCGGTCTGGGCGGCGCGCTTCTTGTTTCCGGGCGTCCTGCTCTACGACAGCTCGGTCTGCGGCGGAGCGGACCACATCGGGGCCCTGTTCGGAGTGCCCGCGGCGCTCTGCCTGTTCCGCGCCTGGAAGAAGCTCGAGCTCCGTCCGACGTTGCTGCTCGCGACGGTGCTCGCGGCGGCCGTGCTCGTCAAAGAAACCATCGCGATCATGCTCGTGCCGTTCCCGGCACTCGCGATCTGTGCGCGCGCGGCGTGGCTGGGAATCAAGCGCCTGCGCGGCTCCGTGGAGCCAGAGGCGCTGCGCAACGCCTGGCGCTCCCCGCTCGCCGCGCTCGGCGTCGCGCTGCTCCTCACCACGCCTCTCTGGCTGGAAAACCTGATCTGGTACGGCGACCCGCTCTACCCGAGCCTGAACCGCTTCTTCTCGCCGAACCCCTGGTCCGACGCCGCGGCGTACCGCTTTCGCTGGGGCTACCAGGACGCGCAGATGTGGGCGCCCGAGCGCAACTGGGAGGGCCTGCGCGAGACCCTCGCTCAGCTTTTTTGGTACTCGTTCGATCCGCACGACTGGAAGCGCTTCCACCGCGACGTTCCCGTCTTCGGCTCGCTCTTCACGCTCCTCCTCTTCTGCCTGCCTTTCGTGCGCGGCACCAAGCGCATCTGGGTGCTCGTCGCCTGGGTACACCTCGCGATCTTCGCCTGGTACTCGGTGCACCATCAGGATCGCTACCTCCAGGGCGTCCTGCCGCTCATGGCGAGCGTGACCGCCGCCGTCCTGCTCCTGCTCTGGAGGCAATTCGGGTACGCGGTGCGCGGCGCGCTCGCGCTCCTCGTCGGCTTCCAGCTCGTGTGGGGCGGCGACGTCTACTTCTTCCAGACGCACGCCATGGCGCGTTCCGCTCCCAAGAAGACCCTCGACCTCCTGAGCGCCGGCTTCGAAAAGAAGTACGACGCTCGCTTCAACGTCCAGAGCTCGTACCAGGCGATCGGCCAGCTGCTACCGCCGAAGGCGCGCGTCCTCCTCCACGAAACCAACATCAACCTCGGCACGGGCCGGACCACCGTGCTCGACAACCCCGGCTGGCAATACGCCATCGAATACGGCGAAACCAAGAGCCCCGCGGCCGTCCACGACCTCTTCGTGAAACTCGGCGTCACCCACGTCTTCACGAAAACCGAGAAGAGCAAAGGCTCCGACAGCATCGCGGGCGACATCCGCTTCTTCGACTACGTGCGGCGCCGCGCCTCCGAGCGCATCTCCGTCTCCGGCGGCATCCTCGTCCCGATCGGGAAGAAACCCGAGGGCCCCTTCGACGACAGCGTCGCCATGCTCTCGTGCGGCAACGACTACGACCCCGGCCTCTATCGAGTCACCGACCTCGCGACCCAGCCCTTCGGCCCGCGCGCCCGCAAACTCCCGAGCCCGCGCGAACCGGCGACCCTCCCCGAAGACGCCGACACCCTCATCGACGCCGCCGAGTACGTCGTCTTCGATCCGAGCTGCTTCGACTCCCCTCCCGCGAGCCTGCGCAACGGCCGATCCATGCTCATCAAGCGGAACGCGTCCAAAGTATTCCGGGGGTACGAGATCTGGGCCCGGGGGGCGTTGGAACGGCCGCAGGGACGCAGCGCTCCGGTGGAAAAGGATGCGGAGCAGGACGAGGACGAGACAGGCGGGTCGTAGCGGTCTCCCTCGAATGCCGAATTCACCGCCGTTCGACACGCGGCGGCGGCCGAATTCACCGCCGTTCGACCCGCGGCGGCGTCAGCTCCAACAGAGCCGCCCGGAAGACCTTCGCGAGCTCGGACTCGGCCCGTACCGTCTCCGACGCGAGTGCCCTGCGAATCTCACCCTCACGAAAGCCTTGCTCCTGCAGACCTCGAAAGGCCTTGGCGAACACGTCCGCCGCCCGCGCTGAAACCTTCGCGCTCCCGTACCTGCTTCGGTCCGAATGCCGGAAGGTGAGCGCGCCGGATGCAGCGCCTTCGACGAGCAGCTCTCCGCGGTGAACAGCGAGGTGGTGAGCCCCGCAAAGGGTGACGAGATTCTCTGGATCGTGTCGCCCGCCCTCAGCGCGAAGCTGGATGTGATGAGCGTCCACGTAGACGGCGTGCCGGCAGCCGGGAACTCGGCAGCGTCCGCCGTCCCTTCGTAAGACCATGCGGCGAACGGATGGCGGGATCGTTTGCT
>DASXWF010000787.1:0-4379 GCA_036503835.1 Polyangiaceae bacterium
CCCGCGATCCGGAGGACGAGCGGACGATTTTCCAGGAGGCGCGCGTGGCTGCCGAGCGCGGCCGCGACGGCGGCGGGTTCGAGCCGAGACAGGTTCAGGTTCCCGCTCGTGACGCCGTTCGCGACGGCGCCGTCACCGGACAGCGCGCGGTCGAGCGCGGGCAGGAACAGCACCACGAGCAGCAGCACCGTACCGAGCAGGAGGCGGAAGCGAGCGGCCACGGCGCGCAGCATTCGGCCCGCGGGCACGGCGCGAACCAGCGCGCGCACGTGGAACAGCGCGCGGCGCAACGTACGCCCGAGTCGCTGACTGCGATCGGCGCGCGGCGCTTCGGGGGGCTCGGGCGGCGTGCTCGGCGCCGCGGACGGTGACGCTGTTTCCTGAGACATTTCGGACGATTCCGCGCCGAGCCGCGGCCCGGTCGGGCGGCCCGCGAGGGCCTGTGTGCATCGAGTGTAGGCGACTGTATCCGAGGTCCTGGTCGGTCTGCACGCTTGCCCCCGAAGCTCGAGAGGCCGTGCTAGGTTCAGATCACCGTGTGGGTTCGACGCTCGGCCATCCGTCCCGTTCCTGCGTACGCGATGGTGCCCGCTCACGCGCTACAGAGCGTACGTGACAGCCTCGCGGACGACGACGAGGAGGCGCGCGCGCAGCTCGACGAGGCGTTCGAGCGCTTCGAGCGTTCGCAGCCCGCCCTCGCCGCGCACCTGGCGGAGGTGCTCGGCGAGCCGCTCGACGAGACGGCGCTCGCCCTCGGCTACTTCCTCGCGCTCACGGTCTGGCTCGCCTTCGAGCGCGCGCACGGCCAACACGTCGACGCCGTGACCGAGGAGCAGATTCGCGCGACCGGCGAGCTGCTCAGCCTGGACGAGGAGCTGCGCCGCTCGGATCCCGCCGAATCGCTCGATACGGACGACGTGATCGCGATGGAGCAGCCGCACGTGCTCGCGTTCATTCACGAGCACATCGACGCCACGCTGGACGCCCACGCCGAGCAGATCGACGTGGACGACGTGCACGCCGTCTACCGCGTCGTTCTCGTGGAGATCTTGTCGCTCTCGTATGCGGTCCGGCGCCCCGAGGGCTACCCGGTCGCGAAGACCGAGCTGCTCGCCTGAGCGTGGACCTTACGCGAGGTCGCGCCGCGCGCGAGCCGCCGCAAGGCGTTCGCCGATGATGCGGCGCAGCGCCGCGAGGTCGTAGCGCGCGGGACGATCGCCCGACGACTCCGCCACGTCCTCGACGATACGATCGACGATCTCGCGCGGGCGCTCGGGCACCTTCAGGTCGTCGCCGAGCTTCGTGAGCGCCTGCTTCTCCTCCGGAGAGATCACGCCGTCCATGCGCGCAATCCAGGCGGCCACACCGTAGACGTAGAGCCGATCCTCCTTGGACAGGTTCTTGCGTTCGATGACGCCGAGATCGATGGGCTTCTTGGTCGCCTCCTCGATTTCCGCGATTTCCGCGAGCTCCAGGCCTTCGTCGAGCGCGGCGCGCACGATCGCGTCCGCCTCGTCCTGCTCGAGCTTGCCGTCCGCCCACCCGACTGCAGCGAGCGCCACGTAGACATCCCTGCCGAGGCGAGTCTTTTCCTCCGTCATGCCTCTTTCCTACACCAGCTCGCTGGAGGAGTTAACAGACGTTGACTAGAACAGATCACGATCGCCGCGAGCGGCCACTCGCCGCGAGAAAGACCGGCGAGGCCGGCGCCGGCTGTTTTTCAGAACGGAACGCGCGCAGGGCGTTCCCGTCGCCTCCGAGAAACGGCCGCTGCCGGGCAAGGCGGTGATTTGTCGCCCGAGACGCCGATTCGGGCGGGTCATTGGTGGTAGACTCCCGCCCGCGCGTGGCCTCTTTCTTTCGGATCGGCGTCGACGAGAACGGGCTCGGGTCACGCCTCGGGCCGCTCGTCGTGACGGGGGTGCTGGCGTGCACCGACGAGCAGGGCGCCCGCGTCCTCGGCAAGCGTCTGCCGCGCTCGCTCAGAACCTCGCTCGACGACTCCAAGCGCCTGGTCACGCACACCGACGTGCGGCTCGGTGAAGCCTGGGCGCGCGTGCTCGCGGCGCCCGACGCGACCACGCCTCACGCCCTCTTCGAACGTCTGTCGTACGAGGGCGTCGACAAGCTGCGCGAGCCTTGCCCGGGACACGTCGGAGCCATGTGCTGGAACCACGCAGGGGAAGGCTTCTCCGCCGAGCCGAAGCTCGTCGCCAAGGTCGAGCGCCATCGCGCGCTGCTCGAGAGCCGCGGCGTCCGGATCCTCGCGGTCAAGACCAGCGTGATCTGCACGGAGCGCCTGAACCGCGCCAAGCGCTCCGGGAAAAATCGCTTCGTGGCCGACCTGCACGCGATGGAATCGCTCGTCCTCGCCCTCCGCGAGCGCGCGGCAGCGGACGTCACGGCCGTGTGCGGCAAGGTCGGCGGCATCGGCGAGTATTCGCGCTACTTCGGGCCGCTCGGCGGGTGGCTCCACAACGTGCTCGACGAGGGCCAGAAGCGCAGCGCCTATCGCTTCCCCGGCGTCGGCGAGCTCGCGTTCGTGCGTGACGCCGACGCGTCGGATCCGCTCGTGATGCTGGCCTCGCTCGTGGGCAAGTACGTGCGGGAGCTCTTCATGGGCCGCATCGGCCGGCACTACCAGACCGACCCCGAGGCTCCGCGCCCGAGCGGCTATCACGACCCCGTGACCGCGCGCTTCGTCAAGAAGACCGCGCTCGTCCGCAAGCGCCGGAAGATCCCCGACATCTGCTTCGAGCGCGAGCGCGACCCCGAAATCGCCGCGGAGAGTACGGCGTGAAGCCCGGCGACCGCGCGGCCGAGCGCATCGTGAAGGGGCCGCTCGGACTCGAGGTCGCTCGTTTCGGAACGCCGCTCGCCCTGGGCATGGGGCTCCAGACCGTCTTCAATCTGGTCGACGCCTACCTGCTCGGCCACCTGGACTCGGAGCTGGCGGGGCCGGCGCTCGGCGCGATCGGCATCTGCGATCAGCTGGCCGCCCTCGGCACGATCGTGAGCTACGGGCTCACCACCGCCACGACCGCGATCGTGAGCCGCCGCCATGGCGAGGGCGACCGCGCGGAGGTCGAGCGCGTGGCGTGGCAGTCGCTGCTCGTGGTCTCGACGCTCTCGCTCGTGTTCGGACTGCTCGGCGCGTTCGGCGGCGGCATCCTTCTCCAGCACGTGATCGGCGCGAAGGGCCGCGTCGCGGAGCTCGGCACCGACTACCTCCGGGTGATGATGGGCGGGAGCTTCAGCATTTTCCTGCTGCTCCACCTCACGAGCCTCGCGCGCGCCCTCGGCAGCAGCAAGACGCCCGTCGGGCTCCTGGTGGTCGCGAACGTGCTCAACATCGTGCTCGCCGTGCTGATGATCTACGGGCCCGGGCCCGCTCCCGCCGCGTTCGCCTGGGGGCCCCCGCTCGCGCGCGCGCTCGGCATCCCGCGCATGGAGCTGATGGGCGCGGCCTGGGCGACGCTGATCGCGCGTTCGCTCGCGCTCGTGCCCGCCGCGATCTTCCTCGTGCGCCGATTCGGGTTGTTCGGACGCGCGAGCTGGCGTCCCTTCGACTCCGAGATCGTGCGCTCGATCTGGCAGCTCGGCTGGCCTTCGAGCGCGCAGCTCGTCGTGCGCATCTCGGCGATGCTGATGGTGCATTCGCTGGTCGCGCGCGCATTCACGACCGACACCGATCAGACCGCCACGACGGCGCTCGGCATCGTGTTCCGGCTCGAAACCATGGCCTTCTTCGTCGGGCTCGGCTGGGGCAGCGCCGCGCAGACCTTCATCGGGGTGAACCTCGGAGCCGGCAACGTCGCGCGCGCCAAGGCCGCGGGTTACTACGCGGCCGTCTACAACGCCGCCATGATGGGGTCGCTCGCGCTCCTCTACCTCTTGTACGGGCGCGAGATCGTCATGTTCTTCGACGCGGAGCCGAGCGTGGTGAGCACGGCCCTCTCCTACTTCGCGCGCGTCGGCATTTCCTACGTCGGATTGGGCGTGGGCATCGTGCTCGGCGCGGCGATGCAAGGCGCCGGCGCGACCCGGCGTGCCTTCCTGCTCGACAGCTCGGTGGTGCTCCTGTTCCAGCTGCCGGCGAGCCTGCTCGTGGCGATGGCGCCGGGCGCGCGCTTCGAACACCTGTGCGTGATCGTCGCGATCACCTACGTCGGCTTCGCGATCGTCCACGGCGCGAGCTACCGGCAGGGCGGCTTCCTGAAAGCCGCGGTCAACTGACGGGCCCTCGACCCAGGGTCCTTTCCCGGATAACGTGGCCCTCCGATGCCTGACTACGACTTGGTCGTGATCGGAGCGGGCCCCTGCGGCGAGAAGGCCGCGGCACAAGCCGCCTATTTCAAGAAGCGCGTGCTCGTGATCGA
>DASXWF010000788.1:0-2218 GCA_036503835.1 Polyangiaceae bacterium
CACCCTACTCCCGGCCGCTTCCCTATTTTCTGCGCAGCGTGGCCGCGCAGACCGCGTTCATCCTTCGATGAAGTCGTCGTACGTGAAGTCCGCGCACGACTCGTTCTCTTCGAGGAAGAAGCCCTGCCACACCGGGCCACCCTCCCCGACCTCGTTGTAGAAGATGCCCGCGGATCCCGCTGGAATCGTGGTCGTGTTGCTGTCGAGCGCCGTGTTCGGATCATCTGCATCGAACAACTCCACGAGCACGTCCGTGCCCGTGGGGATCTCGATGCAAGCAGCCGGCGCGCACTCCCCGGTCACGGCAGTGAGGCTGACTTTGTCATCGCCCTCGCCCACCGTCAGGATCATGGTGGTGGGCATCGGATTTTCTTCCGTGCCGAACGTCAGGTCGTTGCAGAACTTCCCGATGGCAGGACCATCGTCCGCACCGCCGGCGCCCGCCGCGTTTCCGCCGGCCTCGCCCTCGCCGCCTTCGGCGCCGGAGCCGCCCTGTCCGCCGGGGCTCGTGCCGCCCGTCGGCTCGTTGCCGCCTTCGCCGCCGGCGTCGGTTCCGCCGCTGCCGGAGGACGATCCGCCGCTCGAGTTGCCGGCCTTGCCTGCGGAGCTACCGGCGCTGCCCGCCGTTGAACCCGCGCTGCCGCCGCTCGCTTTGCCGCCGCTACCACCGGACTTGCCGCCGGTGCCGCCGGTGGAGCCCGCCGTGCCGCCTTCGCCCGACTCGCCCGCGTTGCTGTCGTCGTCCGCGGTGCTGTCCTCGGTGCACGCAGGAGCGAGCGTCAAGAAAGCGAGAGCAGCGATCGCCGAGCCTCGAAACGCCAACTTGTGAAAAACCGTCATTCTTCGTTCCTCCAATTTCAATTCTGGGTGTTAAGCGAGAGGGCCAGGCGAGACGTGAAGCTCACTTTCTGCTCTCCCGAGATCGACGTACGGGCTATTTCGTGCCCAGCTTCTTTTCGCCGCTCCGCGCCTTGTTGGCGGCTGCCGCGGCGGCGATGGCGGCTTGCTTCGCATTGCTGACCGGAGCCTTGGCCGCGGGCGTGGCCGATGCGGCGGCCTTGGGAGCCGCCGGCTTGGGTGCTGCCGCGGCGACTGTGTCGGATGCCTTGTCCGCCGGAGCCGGAGCCGCACTCGCAGCAGCCTTGGCTGCCGCGGGCTCACTGCTCGCAGCGGGTTCCGCGGCGGCTGCCGTCGTGGTGGCGGCGGGCGCGGCTGGCTCTGCTGCCGCGGCGCTCGCCGGCGCAGCGGCGGCGGGGGGAGTCGCCGGAGCGGCGTTCGCCGACGTCGCCTCCGCAGGTGCTTCCTTCTTGTTGCACGCGGGCAGAGCCGCGAGCGCCAAGACTCCAGAGATCATTACCGACGAACGGAACCCCATCGACATCCTCCGATTTCCTGTCGCTCGGTGCCGGTCCCGAGCCATTTCGCGGGCATCCTGCCCGACAGTCCTGCTCGAACGCAACCATTTACCCGTGGTCGTACCGGCTCCTCGGTCATTTTCGCGCGGCCGCGGGCCCGCCCATCAGGCGAGTCCTTTGGCTTCAGCCAAGCTCAGACGGCTCGGCGCGCGCGGTTATTCACCCGGTTCTTCCAGCCACGACGAAATGAGTGCAACCGCGTACCAAGCCTGCCCCGTCGCGTTGCACCGCGGAAGCAAAGCGAAACACCGGGGACGAGCTACCACCGCCGATCGTAGACGTCGCAATCGCGCGGGTGATCCGTGCAGTAGTCGAGGATGCAGACGGAGAACGCGTTCGTCTCGCGCGTGCAGCCCTGCGTGTCACCGGCGCAGAGATCGCTCTCGTTCACCACGCAGCTCATGAAGTCGCCGTACGCGTCCAAGCACCCCGCCGCTTCCGAAACGACGCGCACCGCTTCGCACTGTTCGTAACAGGTCTCGAAGTCTCCCGCGCATGCGTAGAGGTCACCGCAGTACGCCTTGCAGCTGAAGTTGGTGTACGGAGCATTGCCGCCACCACCGCGACCGGCGTCGGCACCGACGCCCGCGGCGCCGCCCGCGGAGTCGTCGCTCCTGACCGAGCGCCCGCCGCAAGCCGAGAATGCCGCGAAGGCGAGCACCCAACAGCATCCACGGCTCACTACGACCGCGCTTCTCCCATTCACCATGTCGAAGCTTCCCAAACGCCCTGTCGTTCGTCAAACCCGACAACCGAGTTGGCAGCTGGACCGCGGGCGAAGGCGAGCGGGCGGCTGCGCAACG
>DASXWF010000789.1:0-5404 GCA_036503835.1 Polyangiaceae bacterium
CTGCCTCGTAGCGCACCTGGTAGCGCTTCTGGTCGGAGTGGACCTTCCGAGCCACGGCCCAATCCTCGACCGGATAGAGCTCGAACTCCGCGTAGGCGGGGTGTTGTTTGACGAGCAGCTCGAAGATTTCCCGCACCGCGGGGGTGCGAAGCTCGTCCGCGGACAGCTCGCGGTGCGTCACGCCGTCGGTGGCGCCGCGACGGCGGTCGGCCAGCGCGTAAGTCCAGGAGTAGTCGTCGAACACCAGCAAGCCGCCAGGCCGCAGCAGTTTGTCGACCAGGAAAAACGCGCCGCCGTCGATGGTCCAGTTCTTCGATCCGTCGATGACGCATAAATCGTATTTCGGCGCGCAGGCGTCGTTCGAGGTCTGACGCTTGATCTCGTCGTGCAGGAACCAAGAATACCCGGTCTCGTACCGGACGACACGCACGTATCGGGACAAGCCGGAGCGCGAGAGCTGCTGCTCCGGTGACGGAACGTAGTGGTGCTGCGAGGACACCAGATCGACCGCCGTGATGGAGCCGCTGCCGAGCTCGTCGAGAGCCGCGGCCATGTAGCAAGTGGCGGTGCCGTGAGCGACCCCCAGCTCGAGAATGCGCTGGGGAGCGCTCTCCATTACCCAATCGTACAGCCGGCGCGCATTCACGGGGTGGATGAAAGGAACGCCCTCCAGCTGCCGGCGAATCATCTCGAACTTCATTCGACATCTCCCGCACCCGTCCGTGCTCGCCCCCCTCGTGCAGGCCACGTGCCAACACTCGTCGCGCCGGCATTTCGCCGCAACACGGCGCTTTGTCCTGTGCCCTCGCGCAACAGTGTTGCATCGCCGATACGCGTCCGTATCGGAAGGTCGCCTCCGCCCGCGGAAAGGCTACTTCGGCTCGAGCGTGATCGTCGTCGTCTTCTTGGCCACGCCGTCCGAGAAATCGATCCCGGCTCGGGCGATGACGTCGTATCGAGCGGGCCGCCTTTGACACGCGCCGGGTGTATTGATGGGGCGAGTGCTGGTTCCTCGGGCGTGTCCGCGGCGCGCCGGAGTGACGGCCGCCGGAGGGTCGCGTGGCACGCCCCTCGCGGCGGCCCGAACCGAGGCCGGCCCTCGAGCCCGGCGGGGTCCCGGCTGTGCCGGTGGTATCGCTGGCGTGAATGACGCGACGAACCATCCCCGGTGAGCTCCGCGCGGCGGTGGAGCTCTACCGCGCGGCCCGGGCGCTCCCCGCCGAGCAATTCCCCGAGCACGTCCTCGCCTGGCTCTGCCGCCGCATCCCCTTCGATCAGGGCTTCTTCGTCACGTCGTCGACGCGAGCGACCTGGGTCGACGCACATTTCTACAAGGTTCCGGATCCGCGCACGCTCATGGCGAGCCACGCGGCGATCGAGCACGTCGACGCCGCGAGCGCACGCATGCTGACGCACCCGTTCGAGGTCCAGTACGTCTCGTACGAGGACGAGTGGATGGCCGCCCCTCGATTCGCCCCGCTCCGCGATCACCTCGTGCGCTTCGACGCGAAACACACGTTGATGGTCGCAATCCCGTGGATCGAAGGCACCCATCAGACCTCCATGGTTCTCGTGCGCGGCAAGGGCTCACGCCCTTTTTCCAAGCGTTGCGTGAAGCTCTTCGAAGCGCTGGCTCCGCACGCGGGCGAGGCCGTGCACGTGAACCGCACCTGGTTCTTGCCGCGAAATCAAGGATTGCGAGCCGATTGCGCCACGGCCCTGATGTCTTCCGACGGCATGCTCAAAGCCGTGAGCGCCGAGTTCGCCGGGCTCGTGTGGCCGGACGACCCGGCTCGTAGCGCGTACCTACCCGAGCCGTTGTTCCGGGAGCTCCGCCGCGGCCGGGCGTTTCCGCTTTCGAGCGGCAAGCATACGCTCTATGCCGAACCCACCGAGGCCGGTTGGTTGCTGCTCGTTCGTAAAAGCGGACCGGCTGACCAGCTCTCGCAGCGCGAGCGCGAAATCGCCGCCGGCTTCGCGCGCGGTGAGAGCCATCGCGCGATCGCCGCTCGCCTCGGCCTGTCGCCCGTCACGGTTCGCAACCACCTGCAGAACATCTACTCGAAGCTCGACGTGAGCACGCGGGACGAGCTCCGCGCGCTCGTCGGCCCCGCCTGAGCCTCGCGACGAAACGGGCGGGAAACGCGCGGGCGGCGTGGAGATTGATGCACGTTGCATCAGGCGCCCGCGGGGGGTTCTGCACTACCAGGGAGGGCATGAAGCAGCGGATGCGCGTGGTGGGCCTCGGAGCGATTGCGGCGGCGACATTGTGTTGGAGCCAGACGGCGTTCGCGATCGGAGCCGAACGAATGTGCGGCACGTCTCCCAACGGTCTCGGCTGGGACGTGATGCGCGGAGGGCTCGCCGTCAGCCGATCGAACTCGCTGCCCGCCAAGGTACTGAAGTTCATCGGGGAGAACTGGTCGCACTCGATGCTGTCGCACGGACCCGGGCAAATGGTCACGACGGCCAACATGTGGAGCTTCCCCGGCACTCAGGCCGTCTGCTCGAACCCGCTCATCCCCGACGAAATCAGGAAGGCCGGACCGGGGGCCACGCGCATGAACAACGCGGGGAACTATGCGTCGCTCTACCTGATGGACGACCCGAAAGCGAACGCGGTGGCGCTCGGGAAGAAGAGCATCGGCGCGGCAGCGGGCGACGAGATCGCCGACTTCTTCGAGGCGCGCGACTGCGACCTCGGCCTGAGCGCGGTCTGCAGGTACAAGATGGACGGTTCGCACTACACCGTCTACTCGCTCTTTCAGTACAACTCGATCGAATCGAGCAACGTCAACGACTTCGGCGCCAACAAGTTCGACGGCGCCGTGTGCTCCACGTTGCTCGCCGGCGGGCAGTACGGCGCGAAGGGCTCGCTCTACAAGATCGGCACCAAGACCTACACGATGGTCGATCCCGACGAGCCGAGCGAGAACGCACTCCGCGTGATCTACGACCAAGTGTACGACCGCTGCATGGCCGAGGAAATCAGCTGGCTCGAGAACCTCTGGTGCGATGCTTCCGATTCCACGCTGTGCGCGCGCATCGCACGCCAAGTCGTCAGCGTCTTCGTGAACGGCTCCGGCAGTGCCTCCGACTCCCTCACGGCCGACCTGCTCGCCAACGAGGTTGCCGCAGAGTCCAAGACGATCAGCCCGCAGGGGCTCGCCACGGAGCTCGGCTCGAGCCTCTGGTACGGAACCGGCGCGGCGCCCGTGAGCGTGAGCTGGAACAGTCAGTACGGCGCCAGCTACGGCTGCTGGGCACCCATGGGTGCTGCCGACTCGAGCGGCGACGAGAGCATCAATGCCATCCACCACTCCGTGGAAGGTTGGCTGGAGCACACGCTCAACCGTCCGCCCATCGCGAGATCCACGGTGACGGCGATCGGCGGTGGCGCGAGCGGGACGTTCGCCGCCTCGTACGTGGTCGAGGATTTGCCCGTCCCGGGCTACGTGAAGCCGCTGATCTACCGTCTCAACGCCACGGACGGCTGGACGAGCTGGGGACATCCCGCCGGAGGCACGACGTATCCGCCGGGGACCCGCGTGCAAATCATGTCGGACGCGACGGGCGCAGCCTGGGCGTTCATCAGGCCGTCGGCCGAGCAGCGGCTCTACCGGAAGGCTTCGGCCACGGCGAGCTGGACGTACGAAGTGCACGGCACCGCCTCACGAGCGTGGGCCGTGAAGTCGAGCGGAGACGTAGCCTGGACCGCGAACCGCGACGGTCGAATCTACCGAGCGAACTATCCCGGCTGGGCGTTCACTCAATGCGGCAACACCCTTCCGGCAAACCGAGGCGAGCCCGATCAAATGGGCTACTCGTACGCGAAGATCTGGCTCCTGACGACGACCGGCAGATTGTTCATGATGACCGAAGCCTGCGCCGGTGACTGGATCGAGATGATCTGGTCGACGTTCGGCGTGAAGAGCCTCGGCACGGGCGCGAAGGTCGACGACGTGTGGATCACGGACTCGAACGCGAAACTCTGGAACCTGGATAGCAAGACGAACACCTGGTACCGCCACTACACACCGAAGATCGTCAACACCCCGGCTTCGCCCGCCAGTCAGGTGGCGCTCGATATGAAAGGCCGCCCGTACTACCTAGCGCCGTCGGACTGGATCAACGGCGGCAATCGGGTCTTCCGCGTGAAGAACGACACCGAATAAGGGCCGCCCATGCGCCAACGCAAGCTCGGTGCGCTCGCTGCGATCCTGGTGCTCGCGGGACTGCTCGTGTGGTGGCTCGGCCGCGAGGCCCCCGAAGCGGCGCGTTTGCCGGCGGACGCCCGTCCGGACGCGCCGTTGCCCCGGTTTCCGCTCGTCACGGTGCTGCGCGAACCGGCGGAGACGGCGAGCACGGCACCTCCCGCCAAACCAGCCCTTCCTCCGCTGATCGAAGCCGTCGAAGTCGAGAAGCAGTCGGTGTGCGAAGGCGAGGAGAATCTCGTCAGCGTCCGCGCGCGCAGCGTGGACGGGACGAACGGCTTCCTTCGCTACAACATCGCCGGTGAGGAAGGGCCGAGCGTTCCCCTGCGGCGCTTTCTCGGCGAGGACGGGAACGCCGGCGTTCGCTACGTTCGTGTCTTCGGCAAGGACGGCGTCGTCGCGAGCGCTCCGATTCCGCAGTATGAAGTTCGGCCGTGCCGCCCCGAGCATGTCGTGCAGGTGCAAGCGCGGTTGATGCCGAACAGTGAGTCCGAGTTCGAGTTCTACGCGGAGCTCCGCGCGAACCCGCAGGCCAAACCGTTCTTTCCCCTCAGGTTCGAATGGACGTTCGGCGACGGTTCGAAGCAGACCACGCGCGAGCCCCGCGCGCTTCACTCGTACGAAGAGCGCGCGCAGGAGTCCTCCTACTCCTACGTGCTCATCCAGGTCGAAGCCGTGACCGAGGACGGCGAGCGCCTGAAGGGCCGAAGGAGCCTCGAGCTCCAGAACGCGGCCTACGACGATCTGGAACGAGCCGGTGTCGTGCGACTGATGACGCGCGCGACGCCGCGCTTCCCGGAGCTCGACGCGAACGGCGTCGTCACCCAGCGTTTCCGCGTCTTCCACGTGCACGACCGGACGGTTCACCTCGACCGCGTCGTCCACAGCCGTCATCCGCTCGGCGACGGAGACGTGCCGGCGTCGGAAGAGCTCGCGCCCGAAGTGCTCGGCATCAGCGAGATCCCGCCCGGCGAGGGCGTCGAAGTCGTTCTGACGCTCGACACGAAGCGCGAGACGAACCTCTTCATGCACGGCTACGAGCTCTTCGGCACGAGTGAGGACGACCGCGCGGCGAGCGGGAGCATTTCCATCCTGCGCCCGCAGGGCATCCCCACGGCCGAAGAGCACGTACCGGTCGACGACCCCGTGCTCACGGCGAAGATCCTCGCCACGCGCGAGATCCTCGGCAA
>DASXWF010000790.1:0-5246 GCA_036503835.1 Polyangiaceae bacterium
GAGCTTCGAGCCCTAACCTGAGGCGGCCGGTTTGGGCCAGGGCAACTCCATCACGTCACCGTAAGCGGTGGCTCGCCAGTGACCCTCGAGCTTGCGCATCGCTTCGCGCACGCGCGTCACGAGCTCCGGCGTGACCCACGCGGGCAGCGAGCCGCCGAGCGACTCCGCGGATCCGGAGCGCCGTCATTCCGTCGCCCAACGATAGCGCACGCCGAGCTCGGTGAAGTCTCCGCCGATGAGACCGATCCGATCCGGACCCGAGATCGGCACGACGAAGCTGCCGCGGATCTCGACGCGGCGCGACAGCACGAGCCTGAGCAGCGGCCCCGCTCGCACCGTGATCGAATCGTCGCGCTTCGGGATGTCGAGCAGATCGACGGCGAGGCCCAGCGAGTGCTGGCGGAGCCTGCCGAAGCGCACGAGGTACGCGCCGCGAACGCGCCAGACCAGCGGCGGGCGAACGATGACGTGCAGCGTCTCCTCGAACACGTCGTAGCCTGACGGGACACCCGTCACGTACGAGCCGCTGCCACGCAAGAGCAGGTTTCCAGGACCGATCGGCAGCGACGCGTCGAACTCGACTTCGTGGGTGAGGGTGCGCGCCGGGTTGCCGTCGCTCGTCTCGAGCGCGAGCCGCGTGTAGCTCGGCTGCTGGACCAGGTAGGTGTGCGAAAACGCCGAAAAGTAGCGGGAGCCCACGCGCACGTCGAAATGGGGGACCTCCAAGCGCAGCCCGCCGTACGCGCCCAGACCCGAGGTATTGGCGATCGGGTTCACGTCCATGCCGAACCAGGACGTGAACGGGCGCCCGTAGCCGAGCGACACGCGCGGGCGCGCGTACAGGTAGCCTACGTCGACGGTGGTCGCGACGAAGGTGCGCGGCGGCGCGACACCCCAGGAGCGCGACATCCGCGGATCCATGAGCGCGTCCTCGGAAGTCGGGAAGATGCCGAGCGGCGGAACGGACTCGCGCGAGTCTTCGGGCGGATTCGGCGGCGTCTTCTCCTGCGCCCGAAGCGCGGGCGCGAGCGCCACGAAGAGCAGCGTCCAACCGAACGAGCGAACGAGCGCGCGCGGCATCAGAAGCTCCCCGCCACGCCCAGGCCGGCCCCGACCGGGACCAGCTGGAGCTTCAGGTCGCCGACGCGCGCACCGGCGCCGGTCTCGTTCGCGTAGTGAAGGAGCGGGACGCCGTAGCCGATCAGCGTCCCGATCGCGGCCCCCGTCAGCACGTCGCTCGCGTAGTGAACGTCGCCGGTCATCCGGAAGAACGCCGTGGCCGCCGCGACGCCGTAGCCGCCCGCACAGCTCACCGCGTCCCAGGGCGCTCCCAGGAGGTCGTTCTTGAAATGGTGAACGCAGATCAGCGCCGCGCTCGTGAAGCTGAACGCGGAGTGTCCGCTGAAGAAGCTCCGGAAACGCGAGGAGTTGGCGCAGTCGAGCGCGGCGCCCGGGAGCTCCGGCGTGTCGCAGTCGCGGCCGTACGGGCGCTCGCGGCTCACGACCACGTTCGTGATGCCCTGCACCGCTCCGGCGACGGCGAGGGTCTCGAGATCGATCAACGCCATCTGCTCCGCTGCATCGCGGCTGCCGCGGAACCACCAGGCGGTCGTGAGCGCGTCGGCGAAGAAAGGCCAGGTCACGAGCAGCGAAACCCCCACGTCGGACGCGTCGCGAAAGGCGTAGCGGGTCGTGATGTCGTCGGGGCGGATCGCGTCGCGCGCCGCCTCGTCGAACAGAATCCCCCCCATGAGCTTGTGCTGCGGTACCGGCTTCACGATCGCCATCGCGAGCGTGACGGCGCCGCCCGTGAGGGTGACCGCGTAGTTCGCCGCCGAGAAGCGCGACCATTTCCAGGTGAGCGGCGCGGCCGGCGCGTTGTCCGGCGCCGGCACCGGGACCGGCACGAGCGCGGTGCCCGCCGGCTCGTCCGCGCGGGCAGGCGTGGCGAAGAGCGTCAAGCCGAGGCACAGCGCGAGCGCGACGATTCGCAAAGGTCGAAAATCCTCGGGGGGCGGGGACTCTACCCGCACGTCCGGGTCGCGCTCAAGCGTCCCCCTACCCCTCGGCTACGCGACTCGAGCCGCAGCGGGCGGCGTTCGACGCAGAGACCGGCGAGCGAAAGCCTGCGGCGGGAGCAACGCCGCTGAAAGGACCCTCGGCCGCCGGGCTTGAACGCGGCGAAACGTCGAGCGTTGCGCTCGTACTGGGGCGAAACCCCGCGCTGAAGCCGCCCGACGGAACCCCGCCGCGCGGCGAGGCCACGCCGCGTCAGCTCAACGTGAGCTTGCGAACGGCGGCGACGAGGAGCTCGGGCTTGAACGGCTTCACCACCCAGCCCTTGGCGCCGCTCTTCTTCGCGCGCTCGACGAGCTGCGGCTGACCTTCCGTCGTCAGCATCAGCACGGGCAGGTTCGGGTTCTTGCCGTCCTTCTTGATTTCCGTGAGGAAATCGAGCCCGTTCATGCGCGGCATGTTGACGTCGCAGATCACCATCGCGGCGTCGGCGGTGCGCGAAACGACCTCGACGCCTTCGTCGCCGTCCGCCGCTTCGATCACGTCGAAACCGGCCTCCCGCAACGCCGTGCCCACCTGCTGGCGCACGGTGAGCGAATCATCAATCACGATCACTTTCTTCGACATTCGACGGCTCCTCGAAAATCCCGCGTTCAGAAAAAAGCCACGTCTCCCTCGACGATGCCGCCGACCGGCGGCACCGACGGCACCTTGAGCTTGAACTCGGCCGGTGCGACGGCATCCAGGTAGACCGACAACGCCTCCTCGGCGTGACGGAAAGAGAACTGCCTGCGTACACCCCGATGCCGATCCTTCCTCGCCAGATCCAGGCCCAACATCACGGCCGGCGTGCCCATCGCCAGGTTGACGCCGTACGCGATCAGCTTGTTCTTGATCCTGCCGAGCAACTGGTTCGCGAGCTCGCCCATCCAATCCGCGAGCTGCTCGTCGGAGCTGCGGTCCTGGACCTCGCGCGGCAGCGCGAGCCTCACGAGCTTGCGGGTCGAGATCAAGACCAGCGCGCCGCGGAGCTCCGGCCCGGCGAAGCCGATCGAAGCGCCCATGTCGTCCGGCGACTTCGCGGAATCGGCTTCGCGGGAGAGGCTCAGACCGATGCTCGCGAAGAGCGCGACGCTGGCGTCTTCGACGACCGAATCGAGTAGTGCAATCGAACTTGCGTCCAAAATAACCTTTCACCCGACGGAACGGACCGGACACAGCCGAGGTTCCGGGCAATTCTCTAAACGGCCGGCCTGCAACGACAATTAAGCCGCGCTCCCTCGCGGCCGGCCGCGAGCGGCGAAGCGGCGACCCTATTGTCACCGCACTTTCGCGCCGTTCAGCGCTGAGACAAAGCGATGTCAGGGCTCGTTGGTCACTACGCCGAGTGTCGCGCCTCTTCTGCGAGCGCGGAGCACCCTCACCCACAGCGGAGCCAGCGATGAGCCCGCCCCGGCACGCGCGCATCATCCTGATCGACGCCTCGCCGGCCTCGAGCGACGTGCTCGCGCGGCGACTCCGCGCCCAGGGCTACGAGGTCGAAACGGCGTGCGATGCCGCTACCGGCGCGGAGATGGCGCTCGGCGCCCCGCCTTCGGCCATCGTCGCCGACTTGTGGATGCCGAGCATTTCCGGCATTCAGATCTGCCGGCTGCTCCGCTCGGAAGCCGCGACCAGCGACGTACCGGTGATCCTGCGTGGCGACGCCGACGACCCGAAGAGCCGGTTCTGGGCGGAGCGCGCGGGCGCCGTGGCCTACGTCGTGAAGGGCGCGATGGGCGAGCTCGTCCGCGCGCTCGAGAAGGCCATCGCCGCGGCGCCCGGGGGCGACGGCTTCTTCATGCAGCTCGGCGGCGGCAGCCTGGACATCCGGGACCGCATCGCCCAACACCTCGACGCCGCTCTGTTCGAGTCCGTGATCGCCGCCGAGGTGCGGGCGCTCTCCAGCGCGGGGTCCTTCGAGCGCCTCTTCGATCTGCTGTGCCAGCTTCTCTCGCAGCTGTGCGGTTACCGCTGGCTCGGTCTCGCTACCCGGGTGCCCGACCGGTTCGCCATCCACCATCATCCGAGCGTCGCACCGGTCGCGGCGGACGAGGCGCGCGCGGCGCTCGGCGTGTCGCAGACCATCGCCCCGCTGAGGCTCGAGGACGAGGACGCGCTCTCGAACCTCGAACCGGCGCGGCAGATCGCCTGTCCGATCGAGTTCGGCGGCGAGCTTCTCGGGAAGATCGCGCTCTCGGTCCCGAGCGACAGCGACGGCGACGTGGACAGCTTGATCCCGCTGGTGGCGCGCGAGCTCGGCGAGCCGTTGCGGATGGTCCAGGCGAGCGAGCGGCTGCGCGCGGCGGCGGACTTCCTGCAGAACATCTACAAGGCCATGCCGGGCGCGCTGCTCGTGTTCGACCGCGCGGGTGCGGTCGAGGCCGTGAACACCGCCGCTTCCAGCCTGCTCGGCCACAGCGAGAGCGAGCTCATCGGCCGGCCCATGGCCGATGTCTTCGACGCGACCGAAGACCTGTCCGCCGTGCGGCACGACGATGCGAGCGGCGACGTGCTGCGCATCGAAAAGAACTGCCTCACCAAGAGCGGCGCGCGCATCCCCGTGCTGCTCTCGGCGACCGCCCTGCCCGGCAAGAGCGCGACCGGCAACGGCGTCGTGTGCGTGGCGCTCGACATCAGCGATCGCAAGCGCCTGGAGCTCGACCTCCGGCAGGCGCAGAAGCTCGAATCCGTCGGGCGCCTCGCAGCCGGGGTGGCGCACGAGATCAACACGCCCATCCAATTCGTCGGCGACAACGTGCACTTCCTGCACGACGCGATGGTCGAGTTCACCGGGCTTTTGCCCAAGTATCGCGAGCTCGTCCAGGCGCTCGCCGCCGCCGCGCCGGACCACCCGCTGCTCGAGTCGATCGGCGCGGCGGAGGAAGCGGCCGATCTCGACTACATGCTCGAGAATGTACCGCGCGCCATCGATCGCTCGATCGAGGGACTGTCGCGCGTCGCCGACATCGTGCGCTCGATGAAGGCGTTCGCGCATCCGGACACGAAGGAAATGATGGCGGTCGACCTCAATCAGGCGATCACGAGCACCCTCACCATCGCGCGCAACGAGTACAAGACCGTCGCGGACGTGACCACGGACTTCGGTGAGATCCCGCACGTGATGTGTCACCTCGGCGAGGTGAACCAGGCCATTCTCAACATCGTCGTGAACGCGGCGCACGCCATCG
>DASXWF010000791.1:0-2887 GCA_036503835.1 Polyangiaceae bacterium
ATCCAGCGGGAGGCGGCGATCCCCGCACGTGGTCCCCAGAACTCGAAGAGCGGAAACGTGCCGAGCTCTCGCTGCAGCGCGTCGCGGAGCTCCGGCGGTTCGCCGTATACGTCGGGCAACTTGCGCCCGTCGGCGGTGTACATCGGCCGAGGCGTGAGCGAGAAGTCGGCGGACGAGTACATATTGTACCACCAGAAGAGCTTCGCCGCGCGGAAGCCAGGATCGCGGCGCTTGCCCGCTTCCCAGAGCTTCTCACCCGTGACCAGGTGATTCGACTGTCGCCAGAGCCACACCTGCGCGAGATCCCGGAAGTACCAGCCGTTACCGACGACGCCGTGCTCGCGCGGCAGGAGGCCGGTCAGAAACGTCGACTGAACCGAGCAGGTCACCGCCGGCGTGATCGTGCGAATCGGGCGAAACCCGTGCGCGTCGCGAAACGCTCGCAGCGCCGGCGTGTGCGGACCGATCGCGGCCGGCGTGAGCCCGACCACGTCGAGCACGAGCGTTGGATTCAAGGATCCCGCCGCGGCGCCTGGCCGCGCAACACCGAGTTGCCCTCGAACAGCCGGCTCTGGTCGACGCCGAGCGCCTGTTCGAGCTCCGCCGGCTGAAAGCGCCCGCTCTGCGCGAAGAACGCGATCGGATTCTTCCAGCAGATGGTCTCGATCGCGCTCTCCGCGACGCCGGCCTCGCGCAGCGCCTGCGCGGTCTTCGGCACCTTCAAGGGATCGCTCACGCCCCAGTCGGCCGCGGAGTTCACGAGCATCCGCTCCGCGCCGTAGTTTTTGACGAGCGCGACCATGCGCGGCTCGTCCATCTTCGTCTTCGGGTAGATCGAGTGGCCCGCCCAGCAGCCCGAGTCGAGCACCGACGGCAGCGTCTCCTCGGTGTTGTGATCGACGAGCGTGAGCTCGGGGCTGAACCCGAGCTCGCGCACGAGCGCGAGCGTGCGCTCGGTGCCCCGCTTCTTGTCGCGGTGCGGCGTGTGGATCAGGATTGGCAGGCCCGCGTCCTTCGCGAGCTCGACTTGGCGCGCGAAGCAGGTCTCCTCGGCGGAGCTGATCTCGTCGTAGCCGATCTCGCCGACCGCGACGACGCCCTCCTTCTCGAGGTAGAGCGGCAAGAGCTCGAGCACGCCGGCCGCGATGTTCGAGTTGTTGGCCTCCTTCGGGTTCAGGCCCATCGTGCAGAAGTGCCGGATGCCGAACTGGCTTGCCCGAAAGCGCTCCCAGCCGAGCAGCGAGAGGAAGTAGTCCTCGAACGTGCCGACGTGCGTGCGCGGCTGGCCGACCCAGAACGCCGGCTCGACGATGGCGGCGATGCCCGCGTCGGCCATGGCCTGGTAGTCGTCCGTGGTGCGGGACGTCATGTGGATGTGGGGGTCGAACAACTTCATGGGAATTTCCTCGACGTCGCTGCGGGTCGCTCACCTGCCGGCGATGAGCGCCAGGTCGTCCGGGACGGGCCGCCCGGCGGCGCGGCGCTCGCTCGCGTAGTCCTCGGCCATGCGCACGAGCTCGGGCGTGCGGCGCGCGTCGAGGCCCTCGATGCGCGCGACCGCGACCTCGATGAACACGGCCTTCAGCACCATCTGCTGGAAGCCGAGCGCCGGGAAATGCTCGGCCGGGAACGGGTTCTCGCAGGCGATCGCCTCGAACACGCGGCGCGCGTTGGTGCGGCACGCCGCCAGGCCCGTCTCGACGAAGCGCGCGGGCTCCGGCAGGAGCGACAGCGTGCGCAACAGGCTCTCCTGCTCGCCGATCTCGCCGCCCTCGAGCAAGCGCAGCACGAAGGCCGGCTGCTCCGCGAGGCTCAGGTGCCCGAGCGCGTGCACGACCAACGTGGCCCGCACCCAGTCCGTCAGCGTGTGGTGAGGACGCGCCAGCGCCGCGAACGCCGGCGGCGGCGTGACGGACTGCGCCGCTGAGGACCCGAGCCGGCGCGAAACGCCGGCGTAGAAGGCACGAAAGCCGACGCTCGCCGGATTCGCCGCTGCCTCGAGCGCGCGATCGAGAAAGGTCCGAGCCTCACTCGCTCGCGTGAACGCCTCGAGCTCTCGCGCGGTGTCGACCATGGTGCCGCTTCCGGGGCGGTAGTACCACGGCGCCGGGGCCCTCGCCCTCTACCGCGTCGAGATCATCGGCTTTGCTTGGGCGAACAGCTCCGCGAACTCGGCGCGATCGGCCGCCGTGCCCCGAGCGTCGTCGACGAGACGGCCCACTACCTCCAGGTACTCGGGTCGCGCGTACGGGCTCATCTTCAGGATTTCGGCGAAGGTCGCGATCGCAACCGCCCAGCGAAAGTCCTCATCGAGCTCCTGGTGAGCGCCTGCCACCGCGCCTGCCGCGAGCGAGCTCGCGACCTCCCGAGCCTCGTCCGTTTCGGCGGCGCCCGGCTGCTTGTAGCGGACCTTCACGAGCACGAGATCGTCCTCCGCGACCTCGACCGGCCCGGAATACTCCTCGCCGTCCTCGACCGGCGGAGCGTCGTCGGGCACGGGCAGCTCCACGCCGCGCGGAACGATCTCGTAGAGCGCGGTCACGCGGTGGCCGGCTCCCACCTCGCCCGCGTCGACGGCGTCGTCGCGGAAGTCTTCGTCCGCGATGGCGCGATCTTCGTAGCCCAGCAGGCGGTAGGCCGCGACGTGCTCGGCGTTGAACTCGACCTGGAGCTTCATGTCCTTGGCGATGTGGATCATCGTCGAGAGCAGCCGCTCGTTCGCGTACTCGACGGCCTGATCGGCGTTCGAGACCACGGAGTACATGCCGTTGCCGGCGTTGCTCACCTTCTCCATCATCGAATCGTTCAGGTTGCCGGAGCCGAAGCCGAGCGTCGTGAGGGTGACTCCGCTCTTTCGCCGTTCTTCCACGAGGTCGAGCAGCTCCTC
>DASXWF010000792.1:0-12000 GCA_036503835.1 Polyangiaceae bacterium
GCCATCGCGTACGCGCTTCCGTACATTTACGGAATCGGCAACGCGACGGCGAAGAAGCTCTGCAAGATCGCGAACATTCCCGAGACCAAGAAGGTCGACGAGCTCACCGAATCCGACGTGAAGTCGATTCGCGACGCGATCGAGGCGAACGTGAAGGTCGAAGGCGACGCGCGGCGCGACGTGCAGCAGAGCATCAAGCGTCTCATGGATCTCGGCTGCTTCCGCGGCCTCCGCCACCGCAAGGGCCTGCCGGTCCGCGGCCAGCGCACGCGCACGAACGCGCGCACCCGCAAGGGCCCGCGCAAGAGCATGGCCCGCCGGTCGTCCTGATCAACGGAAACGAGAACCAGTCACATGGCTACCGCGAAAGCATCTGGAACGCCGAGCACGGCGCCCGCCAAGGGCGGACCGAAGAAGAAGGTCGTTCGCAAGAACATCTACGCCGGCATCGTCCACATCAAGTCGACCTTCAACAACACGATCGTGAGCATCACCGATCTCACGGGCGCGACGATCTCCTGGGCGAGCGCGGGCTCGCGTGGGTTCAAGGGCTCGCGCAAGAGCACGCCGTTCGCCGCACAGCTCGCCGCCGAAGAGGCCGCGCGCCGCGCGATGGAGCACGGCGTGCGTTCGGTCGCCGTTTTCGTGAAGGGTCCTGGCGCCGGCCGGGAAAGTGCCCTGCGCGCTCTTCAGCAAGCGGGCTTCCGCGTCACGCTGATCCGCGACGTGACTCCCATCCCCCACAACGGTTGCCGCCCCCCCAAGCGGCGCCGCGTCTGAGGAACTCCTTATGGCTCGCTACATCGGTCCCGTGTGCAAGCTCTGCCGTCGTGAAGGCGGCAAGCTCTATTTGAAGGGTGCCCGCTGCTTCACGGAGAAGTGCAGCGTGAGCCGCCGGCCCTATCCGCCCGGCCAGCACGGCCAGGCTCGCATCAAGCTCAGCGAGTACGGCCTCCGCCTGCGCGAGAAGCAGAAGATGCGCCGCATCTACGGCCTGCTCGAGACGCAGTTCGCCCGCGCCTACGGCGAGGCGACGGGCCTCCCGGGTCGTACCGGCGAAGAGATGCTGGGGCTCATCGAGCGCCGGCTCGACAACGTAGTCTACCGCATGGGCTTCGCGGCGAGCCGCACCCAGGGCCGCCAGCTCGTGCGCCACAACCACGTGCTCGTGAACGGCAAGCGCGTGAACATCCCGAGCTATCGGGTGAAGCCCAACGACGCCATCGCCATCGCCGAGAAGTCGAAGCAGATCGGCTTCATCGCGGCCGCTCTCGCGCAGGCCGAGACGCGCCCGCGCGGCAGCTGGCTCGAGGTGAACAAGGACTCCATGAGCGGCGTCTTCCGCTCCATGCCGGTTCGGGACGAGATGAACGAGCCGATGGTCCGGGAACAGCTCGTCGTCGAGTATTACTCGCGGTAATCGCTCTCCCGTTCGCCAACTTATCTTCGGAAATACGACGACCTGGAAGTCTTGAAAGACCAGATCACGATCGCCAACGAGAGAACACGACCCACGAAAGAACTGGCGAGGCCAGCGCCCGCTGTCCCTCGGTTCGAATGGGACGCAGGGCAGCGCTGGCGACTCCGATAAAGCTTCGAATCGACTAGGACTGAAGCTCTTCGCTTAAACAAACTGCGCAGCCGGGCTCCAAAGGCAGGAGCGGGTTCCTCCCCGGAGCAAGACGGTAGCGTAGAACCCCTGGACCAGAAGGAAAGAGCCGCATGATCACACAAATGATGAGCCGCAACTGGCGTGACCTGATCCGCCCGAAGGCGATCCAGTTCGACTCCGAGGCGAACACCCAGACCTACGGCAAGTTCACGTGCGAGCCGCTCGAGCGCGGCTTCGGCATCACCATCGGTAACTCATTGCGCCGCGTGCTGCTCGCTTCGCTCCAGGGTGCGGCCATCACGGCCGTGCGGCTCGAAGGCGCCCTGCACGAGTTCACGACCATCCCCGACGTCGTCGAGGACGTGACCGACATCATCCTCAACCTCAAAGAGGTGGTGATCAAGGCGGACGCCCCGAAGTCGTACACGCTCCGCATCGAGAAGGAAGGCCCCGGCCTCGTCACGGCGGGCGACATCAAGACGGTCGAGGGTCTCACGGTCCTCAACCCGCACCACCCGATCGCGACGCTCGACAAGAAGGGCCCGCTCGCGCTGGAGCTCTCGGTGAGCGTGGGTCGCGGCTACGTCTCGGCCGAGCGCAACAAGACCCCGACCATGCCGATCGGCACGATTCCGATCGACGCCCTGTTCTCGCCGATCCGCAAGGTGAACTACGCCGTGCAGAACGCGCGCGTCGGCCAGGTCACCGACTACGACAAGCTCGTGCTCGAGGTCTGGACGAACGGCGCCGTGCGCCCGGTCGACGCCGTCGCCTTCGCCGCGAAGATCCTGAAAGAGCAGCTCAGCATCTGGATCAACTTCGAGGAGAACGACGACGAGGCGTACCTGACGCCCGGTCAGGACGATCAGCCGCTCAACGAGAACCTGTTCCGCTCGGTCGACGAGCTGGAGCTCTCGGTCCGCTCCGCGAACTGCCTGCAGAACGCCAACATCACGCTGATCGGCGAGCTCGTGCAGAAGAGCGAGCAGGACATGCTCAAGACCAAGAACTTCGGCCGTAAGTCGCTCAAGGAGATCAAAGAGATCCTGAGCACGATGGGCCTCGGCCTCGGCATGAAGTTCGACAGCTGGCCGGCGATGTTGGAACGCTGGAAGCAGCAGCAAGCGCAGGGATGAGCCATGAGGCACAAGAAGCTCGGCCGGCAATTCGGCCGTAACACGAGTCACCGCCGCGCCATGCTGCGCGCGTTGACGGCCAATCTCGTCGCGCACGAGCGCATTGAGACCACGGACGCCAAGGCCAAGGAGCTCCGCCGCGTCGCGGAGCGCCTGATCACTCGCGCCATCCGGCTCGGACCGGTGGCGTACACGCCGCAAGCGGACCTCAAGGCGCCGGATCGCGCGCGCCGGCTCGCCGCTCAGCAACAAGTGGGACGCTTCCTGCGCCGCTTCGCCGTCGTCGGCGGAGAGGGCGAGACGCGCCGCATCGATTTGATCGAGAAGGTGTTTCTCGACCTGGCCAAGCGCTTCCGCGAGCGGCCGGGCGGATACACCCGCATCGTCAAGCTCGGGCGGCGCCGCGGCGACAACGCGCCGATGTCGCTGATCGAGTTCGTCGATCAGGCCGTGCCGTCCGAAATTCCCGCGGAAGGCACGAAGAAGAAGTCCAAGGCCGCGGCCAAGGACGGCGAGAAGGCCGAAGCCGCTCCGAAAGCCGAGAAGGCCGAGAAGGCGTCCGGCGAGAAGCGCGCGAAGAAGAGCAGCAAGGCCGAAGCGAGCGAATAGCTCCCCGGCCTACGCCGCCACGAGCGCGCGCTCGAACTCCGCAGACTGAGTCAATAGCTGAACGCGGCCGCGCGACTACTGGACGAGCGGTCGCGCGACGCGCCTCACGGTCTCGTCGCGTGCGAGCAGCGTGACCGAAGAAATGACGTCCGCGCGCGAGCGGACGAACGCCGCGAACATGTCCCGCACGACGGGGTCGTAGCGGGTGAGCGCCGCTCCGTCGGCGAAGTAGTGGATGTCGGTGCAACCCTTCGTGACCTCGGCGAGGCGTTCGATCTGGGCGGCGCCGAGCCGCACGCTGAAGTCCCCGCAGAGCCGCGCGTAGAGGACTCGTTCCCCCACCCATGCGACCGTGACGGACCCCGTCCCGACCGAGAGCGTGCTGGGGATGGGTTGCGCAGGAAAGACCAGAGTCACGTCGCTCGTACGACACGCGGGCGCGGGACTTTAGGCTCGGTGCGGGTCCGGTAAATTCCGCGTCAGCCGGTGGTGGTTTCCGGCGGCGCCGAGCGCGCTTTCGCGCCTCTGCCCACGAGCAGCACGAGCAGCACGCCGAGCACGCCGAACAGCGTGAAACCCGCGGCGAGCGCGTAGCGGAGCTTGCCGTCCGAGACGGGGCGCGAGGCGGAGAGCTCGGTCATGCGTTCGCGGGCGCGCGCGTTGCCGGGGTCGAGCTCGAGGGCGCGGCGCAGGAGATTGCGATCGGCGACGCCGGCCGCCGCGAGGCGCTCCGCGTTCAGCGTGAGCAGCAGGCTCTGGATGCGATCGTGGTGGGGCTTGCCGCGGCTCAGGCGTTCGGCGCGATAGAGCGCGGCGATCGCGTCGTCGCGCCGGTCGCCGGCGTGCTTCTGGCCGAAGTCCCAGTAGCCGCCCACCATCTCGTCGGAGCGCTCGAAGAACGGCACGCGCGCGAGCACTTCGTCGTACGCCGCGCGCATCGCGTCGAGATCGCCGGCGGCCTGCGCCTTGAGTCCGGCGTCGAAGCGATTTTCGAGCTCCGCGCGGCGCAGCCGATCGAGCTCGCCGAAGAGCTCGCGCGCGGTGCGCTCCCAGGTCCAGTCGCGCGCGGCGCGCTTGCCGACGACGTCCTCGTACGCGTCTCGCAGCTGCCAGTGGCCCGACTCGCCGAGCAGGGCGATGGCCTGTCGCGAGGCTTCGCGGAGCTGCGCCCGCTCGCTGCCGGCGAACGAGATGATGATGCGCGCGGCGTCGAGGTCCTTGGTGCGCCCGTAAGCGCGAAGGACGTCGGCGAGCACCGAAGGCTCCGGAATCTGCACCGCCTGGCTCGGCGCGGCGCGCCCGAGCATGTCGAGCTGGCGGGCGGCCCAGCGCGCGATCTTCTCGGCCTGGTGCTTTCGCGCCTCGATCAGGGCGGGCACGGCGCGATCGCCGAGCCGGGCCAGCGCTTTTTGCGTGTCGACCCGCAAAAAATCGCCGAAACGTACGTACACGTCGACGAGGCCGCGCGCGGCGGGCGTCGTGCCGACGTGCTCGAGCATGCGGCTCAGCGCGACCACGCGCACGAGATCGCGGTATGCGGGCAGCCCGGGCCGCGCGCGCTCGACGAGCAGCGCGAGATAGTCCGGACCCGTGTCCGGCTTCGGCGCGGGCGCTCCGGGGACCTCCTCCTCGGGCTCATCCTTGGCGGCGCGCCGCAGGTCGAAGAGCAGCCGCTTCATGGCGGCCTTGTCGGAGCTGTCGGCGAGCGCGGACAGCCGGCGGCGCATCGCCGGCACCAGACGCGGGCCGAGCTCGAGGATCTGCCGCACGCCCTCGTCCCGCTGGGCCGCGTCCTCGGCGGCGATGCGCGCGAGCACTTCGTCCACCTCGGCCAGATCGGCCATGCTGGGCTCTGCGACGGCGATGTCCGGCACGCGCGGCAGCTCGGGCAGCTCGCGCGCCGGCGGGGCCGCTCCGACAGCGCTGCCCGCGCCGAGGAACAGCCCGAGCGCCAGCGCGATAATTTTCCTGATGACTTTGCTGAGTGGTCGGGTCAAGCGTTCTTGAGAAGTCCAACGGAGCAGTCTTGAGACATTCTGCGTCCTGCGCGCTTCGAGAGAGGAGCGTGCCGGCCTCGCCGGTGGGTTCCGTGACGTGTGCCGGCTCGCGCCGATCGTGATCTGTTCTTCCAAGACTTGGAGGTCCTGGCGAGCGGGGGCTGCGCCCCCGCTAATCGACGATGCGAAAGTCCGGGAACTCACCCGTGAAGCTCCGCCAGCGTGAATCCACCCGATCGACCCGTGCCGCCCCAGGCCCCTTCTGGGCCCAGCCGTACAGCTCGCGGATCGCGACTTCCTCGCCCTCGGCCAGGATGTCGACCGACCCGTCGGCGCGGTTTTTCACCCAACCCGTGAGACCGAGGCGGCGCGCCTCGCGCTGCGTGGAAGCGCGGAAATACACGCCCTGGACACGTCCCCGCACGGTGAGCTGAAGCTGCTTCAAGGCCATCGATCCACCGATCACTAGCACCACTCGGGCGCAGCGTGGATCCCCTCGCGGCCCGGTTCGTACCAACTTTCGGCCGCGTTTCTTCGCCCATCGAGCCTGTGGATTGTTGGAGAGCTTCGTGGTTCGATCGCCCGTGTGAGCTCCGAGGTCGAGCCCAAGATCGCGTCCGTCGGGGACGAGCGGGCGGGGCGTCTGGCCGAGGCGCTCCGGCGGGAGCAGCGCATCTCGCGGGCTCTCCGCGAGGTCGGGACGGCGCTCGGCAGCACCCTGGACCTCGACGACCTGCTCGAGCTCATCCTCGCGAAGCTGACCGAGCTCGTCGAGGCGGATCGCGCCACGCTGTACCTGCTCGACGAGGCCAAGGGCGAGCTCGTGAGCCGGGTCGTCGCGGGCGGCGAGGTGCGTTCGATCCGGATGAAACTCGGGCACGGCGTGGCCGGGCTCGTGGCATCGACCGGCGAGCCGATCCGCATCGAAGACGCCTACCGTGACCCCCGTTTCGAGCGCGAATGGGACCTGCTCACCGGCTACCAGACGGTGAACATGCTGGTCGCCCCGCTCAAGAACCACGTGGGCCGCACGATCGGCGTGCTCCAGGTCCTGAACAAGCGGGGCGGCGGGGTCTTCACGAGCGAGGACGAGGCGCTGGTCGGAACGCTCGGGACGCAGGCGGCTGTCGCGCTCGACAACTCGCGCCTCGTGCTCTCCCTGATTCAGAAGAACAAGCAGCTCCTCGATACCAAGGAGCAGCTCGAGCGCAAGTATCGCGAGCTGTCGCTGCTTTTCGAGCTCGAGCGCGCCACCGCGCGGGCCACCAGCGTGGACGAGCTGGCGCGCGCCACGCTCGAGCACGTGACGCGCGCCTGTGACGCGCGCGCCGGAGCGCTGCTGCTCGCCGACGAGGAGAGCGGCGATCTCGTCGAGCGCGTCTTCGACCGCCAGAGCCCCGAGCGGCTCGAGCGCCGGCCCGCCAAGGCCGGTGAGGGTTTCCTGGGCGCCGCGATGGAGAGCTCGACGCCGCTGCTCGTCGAGGGCGACGTGGGGCTCTTGCGGCTCGTGGCGGCGAACGTCTCGACGGCGGTGCGGCTGTTCAACGCGAGCCGCGCGCGCGAGCTCGGCGAGCGGCTCACCTCGATCGGGAGGCTCCTGTCGCAGGTGATCCACGACTTCAAGACGCCCATGACCGTGATCAGCGGCTACGTGCAGCTGATGGTCGACGCGGACGAACGCGCGACCCGTAACGAATATTCCGAGCTCATCCTCGAGCAGTTCGACGTGCTCACCGCGATGCAGCGCGAGGTCCTGGAATTCGCGCGGGGGGAGACGCGTATCTTCGTGAGGCGCGTGTTCTTGAAGAAGTTCTTCGCCGACCTCGAGCGCCAGCTCAGGCTGGAGATCGGCGGCCTGCCGATCGAGCTCGTCATCTCGGTGGATTCGAAGCTCGTCGCGCGCTTCGACGAGGGGCGCGTCGCGCGCGCCGTGCACAACCTCGCCCGCAACGCTCTCGAAGCCATGGCGGAAAAGGGCGGCCGGCTCACGATCGCGGCCGAGCTCCGCGAGGACGGGCTCGCGATCTCGATCGCGGACAACGGGCCCGGCATCCCGAAGGAGATCGAGGATCGAGTGTTTCAGTCGTTCGTGACGCTGGGCAAGCGCGGCGGGACCGGGCTCGGGCTCGCGATCGTGAAGAAGATCGTCGACGAGCACGGCGGCCGCATCGAGCTCCGCAATTCGAGCGCGGGCGCGCGTTTCGAGCTCGTGATCCCCCAGCCGAGCCGCGACGCGGGTGCCGCTTCCGCCGCTCCGGATTCCGCTCCCCGATGAGCGAGCTCAGGCGCCTCAAGGTGCTCGCCGACCGCCAGGCCGCGCTCGAGACCTGCGGCTATTGCCCGAAGCTCAGCCGGGCGGCGTGTCCGGTGTCGGAGGTCGAGGGGCGCGAAGCGCTGACTCCGTGGGGCAAGATGACCATGACCTGGTACGTCGCGCGCGGCGATCTCGAGCCCGACGCGGATCTCGCGGCGCTACCCTGGGGATGTACGGGCTGCCTCGCGTGCCGGGACCGCTGCGAGCACAAGAATCCCGTGGCGCAGACGCTCGCGGCGGCGCGCGCGGCATTTCGCGCGGAGGCGGGACTCGCGCCGCCGGGTGGCGATGCCGCGCTCGCCCGCCTGAAAGCTCGGCGCGAGCGGCTGCGGGCTCGAGCTCGAACGCTGCAACAGGCCCAGCCTGCCGGCGCGGAGCACGCGCTGCTGGTCGGCTGCGGTTACCTCGCGAACCGAGGCGGCGAGGCGGCGGACGCGCTCGCTGCGGCTCGGGCGCTGCTCGGGCCGGTCGCGGTCATGAGCGGTTGCTGCGGCTTGCCCTTCCGAGAGGCCGGCGATCCGTCGCGAGCGGAGCTGGAGCGGACGGAGCTCCTCGCGGAGGCGGGAAGCCGCACGCTCGTGGTGGCCGACGCGGGCTGCGCGTACGAGCTCGCGGGGCGCGCCAAAACCCTGGTGGAGATCGCGGCGGGTCGAGCCGAGCGGCTCGGGCGCGCGCCGGGCATCGATGGCACGCTGCGCTTTCATGACCCCTGCAGGCTCGCGCGCGGACTCGGTCAGGTGGAGGAGCCGCGCGCCGTTCTCGCCCGCGCGCTCGGCGGGGCGCCCGCGGAGTTCGACCGGCGCGGAGGGTCGACGGTGTGCTCGGGCGCGGGGGCGCTCCTGCCGTTCAGCATGCCCCGCAACGCGCGCGAGATCGCGCGCCAGCGCATCGCGGAGCACGAGCGGCTCGGCGGCGGAGCGATCGTGACCGGTTGCGCGGCGAGCCTCGGCTGGCTGCGCGCGCAGGGCGCGCGGGTGCTCGACCTCGCGACCGTGATCGCGCGGAGCGCGAAGGGTGGCTGAGCGGCGCGAGCGCATCGCGTTTCGGCGCAGCGTCGCCGCGCGGGTGCTCGCGTCGTACGCGCTCGTGACGCTGGCCTTCGCCTCGGTCGCGGGGTTCAGCATCGTCTCCCAGCACACGGCCGCGCGCGAGACCGAGCTCGTGCGCAACGGCTATTTCCCGCTCGCGCTCGCCGTGCGCGATCTCGTCGCCAAGCAAGACACCTGGAACACCCAGCTCAACCACATCACCGCCGCCAAGAACCCGACCGACATCCACTTCTGGCTGAGCGAGAGCCTGCGCAGCGGCCGGCCTCAGACGTTCAGCGAGGTGCGCGAGGCGATCGCTCTCGCGTTTCTCGCGGACAGGAGCTCGGAGACGCGCAAGGTCGGCGAGACGCTGACGCGCGAAGCGGACGAGATCGAACGCTTCTTGAAGAGCGACGCCGAGGGCCTCGAACGCCTGTTCCAGGCGCTCGATCGCGGGGACGCGGTCGTGGCCGAGCGGCTCCGCGACGAGCTCGTGAAGCGCGGCGCGCAGGCCTCGACGCGGCTCGCGCGCCTGGAGCAGAGCGTCAAGCGCAACGTCGAGGTCCTGCTCGACGCCGCCGGAGCGCGCGAGCTCCTGGCGATCCGGCTCCTGGTCGCGCTCTCGCTGCTCACGATCGTGGTCGGGATCCTGATGGCGTTTTACGCGCGGCGCGTGCTCCGCCCGCTGGCGGCGGTCACCGAGCGCGCCCAGGCCGTGGCCCGCGGCGACCTGGAGCCGCGACCGGCGGTCGTCAGCGACGACGAGATCGGCGAGCTGGCGCTGACGTTCGAGCGCATGGTCGCCGCGATCGCGGAGGCGAACGCGCAGCTTCTCACCTCCGAGCGGCTCGTGACCATCGGCAAGATGGCGGCGCACGTCACGCACGAGATTCGCAATCCGCTCTCCTCGATCGCCTTGAATCTGGAGCTGCTCGAGGAGCAGCTGCCGAGCGGCGACGCGGAAGCCCACGACCTGTTTCGCGCCATCGGGCGCGAGGTCGAGCGGCTCTCGGCGCTCAGCCAGCAGTATCTCGCGATCGCGCGGCGCAAGCCCGGCATGTTCGAGCCCGAGGACGTGGGCGCCGTGGTGCAGGAGGCGGTGGCGTTCGTCCGCCGCGAGCTGGAGCAGAAGGGCTTGAAGCTCGTGCTCGAGATCGCGCAGGATCTGCCGAGCGTGCGCTGCGACGAGGGCCAACTCCGGCAGGCGCTGCTCAACCTGATCCAGAACGCCCGCGACGCGACCCCGGAGGGCGGGACCGTCACGGTGCGCGTGAAGCAGAGCGACGACGGGGTCGCGATCACGGTCGAGGACGAGGGCCCCGGCATCGAGCCCCGGGTTCGCGAGCAGCTGTTCGAGCCGTTCTTCACGACCAAGGCGGGCGGGACCGGCCTCGGTCTCGCGATCACGCGGAACATCGCGGTTTCCCACGGCGGCAGCATCGAGTGCGAGCCGCTTTCCGGGGGCAGGGGAACGCGCTTCGTCCTCACGCTGCCCGGACCGGAGCACGCGAATCTGGTGCCGGCCGCGGCCCCGCACTGATCACAACCCGGGAGGAGCGGATATACTGCTCCACCGCATGTCCGAGCTCCTGAGCATCGTCATCGCCACTTCGAACGAGGGCAAGCTCGGCGAGCTCAAGGCGCTGCTCGGCGATCTACCGGTTCAGCTGCTGTCGGTGGCGAGCGTGCTCGGACACACGTTCAGCGTGAACGAGGACGGCGCGACGTTCGAAGCCAACGCGGTGCTCAAGGCGAAGTCGGCTTCGGCGGCGACCGGGCTCTTCGCGCTCGCCGACGACAGTGGCCTCGAGGTCGACGCGCTCGCGGGACGGCCCGGAGTGCGATCGGCTCGCTTCGCGCACGAGCGCGCCACCGACGCCGAAAACAACGCGGCGCTGCTGCGCGAGCTCGAGGAAGTGGAAGACGGCGACCGCAGGGCGCGCTTCCGCTGCGTGCTCGCGCTGGCGAGCCCTTGGGCGCCCGACGCGGTCGCGACCGTCGAGGGCAGCTGCGAGGGCCTGATCGCGCGCGCGCCGCGCGGCAGCGGCGGCTTCGGCTACGACCCGCTCTTCATCGTCCCCGAGCTCGGCGGGCGAGCCATGGCAGAGCTCGCCGAATCGGAGAAAAACGCCGTGAGCCATCGGTCTCGGGCCGCGCGCGCGATGCGGCGCGTGCTCTTCCAGATGCTCGACGCACGGCTGCTCGAAGCCGAACGCGCCCTAGTCTAGGGCTCGGCGTCCCGTCGTCGTGGCCGTGATCGTGGCCCACGATCTCGGCCACGGGGCGGGAGTGCGGCTACTTGCACTCGACGAAGCGAATCTCGTCCACCCAGAAGTCGAACTCCTGGCCCGGATAGACGGTCCACTCCGCGTCGCGCAGTTTGCCGGGCGTGATCGCGGGCGGGCGCGTGTCGCCCCAGTCCGGCTGCTGCTTGAGGTCGCTCCACATCAGCACGACGTCCTGCCACTCCGTTCCGACGATCAACTCCTTGCCGAAGGAGTTCCAGCATTCCTTCTTGCACTGGCCGCCGTCCGGGTGGGAAGCCGTATCGGGGATCTTGAGTCGCACGTTGAAGTTCGGCTTGGCGGACATGATCTTGAACGCGATGCCCGAGTACTTCGAAGCGTCGTAGAAGCCGGAGGGGAGGAAGTTGACGGCGACGGCCGCGCCCCACGCGTCGTCGTTCGAGGTCTGTCCCTTGAAGTGAAGTGCCTTCTTCGAGCCGGTCGGTCCCCCGTCCGCAGCCATGAAGGTCTTGCCGGGGAACTCGATCTTGGCGCGGTCGGCCGCGGCCACCCACCAGGACTGAGTGCGACCGCCGAGCGCCGGGGTTTGGGCCGCTTCGAAGTCGTCGATCAGACCGTCCGCCGCCGGTTTGGTTCCGCTCGGGCACGTCGGAGGCGCTTCGCGATTCGTGACGGGGATCTCCGTCTTCGGCGGAGGCGCGGTCGGGTCGAGCGCGAGCGCGCTCGGCGACTGTTGGGAGGCACAGGCGGTAAGCGCTACGAAAACGACGGAATAGGCGTGGGAGTGCATGGGCGAGCTCGAGGATCGACGCCTCTAGCGATTCCGCGGCGAGGCTGCAACTCGGAGGAATATCGACGCTGGAGTTGGAGTGGCTGCCCCCACGTGGGCCGGCGAAGTACGTCCCGTCGTGCTCGGCCTTCGGCCTGCGCGCGACGGGCGCCCTCCTTGCTCCCGCGAAGCGGGAGCGGGGGCGCGACGGCGTGGGGGCGCGACGGCGTGGGGGCGCGACGGCGTGGGGGCGCGACGGCGTGGGGGCGCGACGGCGTGGGGGCGCGAC
>DASXWF010000793.1:0-2111 GCA_036503835.1 Polyangiaceae bacterium
CGGCCACGTTGTTCGTGGTGTGGCCGACGAAGCGCGCCTCGGCGGCGATCACGGCCCCGGCCTTGGTCTTCAACATCACCCCGATGCCCGCCGGGCCTGGGTTGCCGCGCGCGGCGCCGTCGGTCCACAGAATGGCCGACGTTTCCGGCGCAGGCGTATTCGCGGGCTCGGAGTCGGTCACGGCTCGGTAGTACTCCGCCACGAGCGGTTTGTCCCGCCCCCGCGAAGACCTCCGCGGACCGTCAAAGTCTCGCTGCCGCTAGGAGCGCCCTGGGCGCCCTGCGCAGGGCGCTCGCGATGGCCGCGTCGAGCACTTGGTGGCGGAGCTCGGAGGCGCGGCTTTCGTCGCTGGCTTCTTCTTGGGTCAGGGTGCCGCTCGCGCTACCCGAAACGCGCGCGGCGATCGACTGATCCGGCATGGTGTGCAGGATGTACTCGACGCTCGCGGAGTACACGATCTCCGAACCTTCGCGCGAAGCCCGGAGCTTCTGAATCTGTCCGGAGACCATCACGACCGGCAAATTCTTCTTCTCCGCTTCCTTGTTCGAGTCCGCGCTCGGCGCGAGCACCTCGACGCCCGGAAGCTCGTCCAGCTTCTTACGCGACTGGTTCTCGAGCTCCGCTTCGATCTTCGCGACCTTCGCGGGCGTCTGGTTCTTCATCGACCCGATCTTCACGAGCAGTCGCGCCGGGGGGCCGCCGTTCTCGGCCGCGGCCGCGAAGGTGGCGAGCGTCACTTTGATCTGCTTGCGCACGTTTTCGGAGCGATCGAGACGGTGGCTCTTCAGCGCGGGCACGGCGTCGGGATCGCCGAGCTCGCCGAGCGCGGCGGCGGCGGCGGCACGGACCGACGCGTTGGGGTCGTCGAGCGCGCCGACCAAAGGATCGAGCGCGTCGGGGTCTGCGGTCTTGCCGAGCTCGAGCGCCGCCTGCACGCGCACCCGGAAGTCCTCACCCCGCCGCAAGCGATCGGCGAGATCGCCCACGCTCGGCGGTGCAGCAGCGGCGCCCACCGTGATGAGCAGGAGGCCGAGCACGAGGGCGCCGAAACGAGAATGCATCAGCATCGATGATGAAGCTTACGGACCGCACACGGCAAGCTTCTAGCCCTGCCGAGAATAAATTCTGTGGCAGGATTTCTGCTGTTGTGTGCACTGGTGGGCACTCTCCCACCCGTAAACGTGAACGTGCCCGTTCCCTTGCCCGCCCATGTGCGACAACGTGTGTCGCCGTGATTCGGTGTCGTACGTTACGTGCCAAAAACCAGAAAAAAACAGCCGAAGTGAAGTGGACGTGCGGGCACGGGCACGTTGGCTGGATCAGAGCAGGGACTTGATGTTCGACTCGAGGGTCTGCTCGTCACCCGCGTGAAAACCCTCGTGAACGAACTTCACGAACCCCGCGCGATCGACGATGAACGAGGTAGGCATCGTGCCGGGTTTGTACACCCCCGCGGCAACCTGCCCCTCGTCCCACACGAGCGGAAACTTCACGCCGGTCTCGCTGCGAAACTTCTCGATCCCGCTCGCGTCCTCGTCCACGCTCACGCCGATCACGGCGACCTGACCGCCGAACTTGTCGACCAGTCGCTGGTACGCGGGAAACGACTCCCGGCACGGAGCGCACCAGGTCGCCCAGAAGTCGACGATCAGCACCTTGCCGGCGAACGCACCCGGACCGAGCGGCTCGCCGCCGCCAGCCGGAGCGAGCGAGAAATCTGGCGCCTTCGCGCCGACCAGCTCGCCCTCCGGCGCTTTGGCGCCGCCGCCACCCACGGCGTTCCCGCAGCCCGCGAGCGCGAGCGCCGCGAGCGAACCCTCGACGAAGGCGCGGCGTCCCGTGATCACAGCTCGAGCACCTCGCCCGGCTTCGGCTCCGCGGGCGGCGTGGCGGGAGCGGCGGCCTTCGGCTTGCGCTGCGTCTTCTGGCGCGGGTCGTCGGGGCAACCGTCGGTGTCTTCGAACTTGTTCACCGTCTCGGGCTCGTCGACGCATTCGTCCTGATCGTCGGGCACGCCGTCCTTGTCGTTGTCCGGATCGGGGCAACCGTCGGTGTCTTCGAAGCCGTCGGTGTCCTCCGCCTCGTCGATGCACTGATCCTTGTCGTCGGGC
>DASXWF010000794.1:0-4247 GCA_036503835.1 Polyangiaceae bacterium
CCCGGAGGGCGCTTCGACTCGGTGTAGGGCTCGGCGGCTTCGCCCGCGAGGATCATGCCGGCCGCGACCGTGTTGTTCGTGAGCGAGTCGATCAGGATGAACGCGCCGGTCGCGCGGTTCTGCCGGTACGGGTCGTAGAAAATCGGCCGGTGGCAGGTCACCGTCACGCGTCCGATGTCGTTCAAGACGAGCCGCGTGGCGGGAGTCTGCTCCAGGCTCTCGAGGTCGGTGGTGTAGGCGACCTGCTCGATCTCGGCGCGCACGCGTTGCGAGGTGTGCTTCAAGAGGTAGCTCTTCTGCCGATCGAGCGGGCTCTCGCTCATCCACACCAGCATGGCGTCGAAGCGCTGCCCGATCGACGGCACGTCGTCCGCCCGCACCAGCATGTCGCCGCGGCTCACGTCGACCTCGTCCTCGAGGCGGAGCGTCACGCTCATCGGCGCGTAGGCCTGCTCGAGCTCGCCGTCGAACGTATCGATGGAGAGGACCTTCGAGAGCTTGCGCGAGGGCAGCGCCATCACGCGATCGCCCCGCTTCACGATGCCCGAGGCGATCAGGCCCGAGAAGCCGCGGTAGTCGAGGTCGGGGCGCAGCACCGATTGCACGGGGAAGCGCAGGTTCTCGCGGTTCAGCGTGGGCGCGAGCGGCACCGACTCGAGGTACTCGAGCAGCGTGGCGCCGTCCCACCAGGGCATGGCCTGCGTCCGGTGCACCACGTTGTCGCCCGCGAGCGCGCTGATCGGGATGAACGCGACGCCCTGGAAGCCGAGGCGGGCGGCGAAGTCGTGGAAGGTCGCGCGGATCTCCTGGAAGCGCGCCTGCTCGTACTTCACGAGATCCATCTTGTTGATGCAGACCGCGAGGTACGGAATCCCGAGCAACGACGCGATGTACGCGTGCCGCCGCGACTGGTCGAGCACGCCGAGCCGCGCGTCGATCAGGATCACGGCCACGTTCGCCGTCGACGCGCCCGTCGCCATGTTGCGCGTGTACTGCACGTGCCCCGGCGTATCGGCGATGATGAACTTGCGCTTCGCCGTCGAGAAGTAGCGGTACGCGACGTCGATCGTGATGCCCTGCTCGCGCTCGGCCTTGAGCCCGTCGGTCAGGAGCGAGAGATCGAGCTCGCGCCCGGCCTTGCTCGACGCGCGTTTCACGGCCGAGAGCTGGTCCTCGTAGATGCCGTGCGTGTCGAAGAGCAGCCGGCCGATCAACGTCGATTTCCCGTCGTCCACCGAGCCCACCGACACGAAGCGCAGGAGCTCCTTGTTCTGGTGCTGCTCGAGGTAACCGAGGATGTCGTTCTGAATGAGCTCTTGTTCGTTCATCGCGCACCGCCCTGGCGGTCTACGGGGGCCTCAGAAGTACCCTTCACGTTTCTTCGTCTCCATCGACCCCTCCTCGTCGAAGTCGATCAGGCGACCCTGGCGTTCGGAGTACTTGGTGAGCAGCATCTCGCGGATGATCTCGGGGAGCGTGGTCGCGCGCGAGCGCAGCGCGCCCGTGAGCGGGTAGCAGCCGAGCGTGCGAAACCGCACGATTTCCTCGCGGGGCTTCTCCCCGGGCAGGAGCGGCAGCCGCTCGTCGTCCAGCATGATCAGCGTGCCCTGGCGCTCGACGACCGGGCGCGGCGCGGCGAAGTAGAGCGGCACGATCGGGATCTTCTCCAGGTAGACGTAGAGCCAGATGTCGAGCTCGGTCCAGTTCGAGAGCGGAAAGGCGCGGATGCTCTCGCCCTTGTTGATCCTCGCGTTGTAGAGGTTCCAGAGCTCGGGACGCTGGCTTTTCGGATCCCACTGTCCGTAGCGGTCGCGGAACGAATAGATGCGCTCCTTCGCGCGCGAACGCTCCTCGTCGCGGCGCGCGCCGCCGAACGCCGCGTCGTACCCGCCGTCCGCGAGCGCCTGCAGGAGCGCCTGCGTCTTCATGATCGACGTGTACTTGTTCGAGCCGTGATCGAAGGGATTGATGCCGTCCGCGACGCCCTGCTGATTGGTGTGAACCCGGAGATCCAGACCGTGTTCCTTCGCGAAGCGATCGCGGAACTCGATCATCGCCTTGAACTTCCAGGTCGTGTCGATGTGCAGGAGCGGGAAGGGCAGCGGTCCGCGATGAAACGCCTTGCGCGCCAGGTGCACCATCACCGACGAGTCCTTGCCGATCGAGTAGAGCATCACGGGATGCTCGAACTCGGCCGCGACCTCGCGGATGATGTGAATGCTCTCCGACTCGAGCTCGCGCAGGTGGCTCAGCCTGAGCGCGAGCGCGTCGTTGGCCTCAAGATCTCCCGGCATGGGCGCCGGCAGATCTAGCACTCAATCGATCGGGAATCGCGGGAATGGCTAACCAGCTAATTTTATTGGAATCAGGGCGGAGGGACCGGCGTGATGATGGTGCCGTTCCCATGGCAAGCGCAGTTCGTGCCGGTCGCGCTCGTGCCGTAGATGCCCATGCCCGCCTGATGACCGGAGTAGCAAAGGCCCGCCTCGTTCGACTCGCAGTAATAGATCGTTTGGCCGGAGCGGAGCAGGACGGCGTGTCCGACGACGCTGCTCCCCGTACCGTAGAGCTCCTTGACCACCATGCTGCCCGCGTCCACGGGGGAATCGCCGTCCGCCTTCGATTGCCGCACGGTGCGGTTGAACCAGACGCGCACCATGCCGTGAGAATTTCCGTCGGACGCGCGGGGGGCGTCGACATCGGACACCCAATCGCTTCCCTTGTAGCTGCCGGCGGCGAGGAACGCGGCGATTCCCTCCGCGGTCGTGTCGCTCGGAGAATCGGTCGCGCCCGAGCCGGCGCTGCCCGCGCTCGAGCCACCCGCTCCCGCGGCGGAACCCCCGCTCCCTGCGCTGCTGCCGCCGCTGCCCGCGCTGCTGCCGCCGCTGCCCGCGCTACCGGAAGTCCCGCTTCCTGCCGTGCCCGCGTCCGAGCTCGGTTGCGGTTCGCCGTCGTCGGACGAGCACCCTGCCGAGCTCACGAGCGCGAGCAGTGCGGTGCAAAGCGGAAGAGAAATCGATCGCATGCTGAAGTCCTTTCTGGGAATGCGCCGCCGTCGCGCAGAAAAATTCGGTGGATTTTCTCGATGCTACGCCGTTCGAGGTAGCACATCCGCGAGCGAAATGGGCTTGGCGATCGCGAGCGCGAGCCGCCTCAGGTATTCGCGGCGCGGAATTTCATAAGCCCCGAGCGACTGCAGATGCTCGGTCAGGAACTGCACGTCGAACAGCTCCACGCCGGCGCCGAACAGCGTCCGGACCGCCGTGACCAGGGCCACCTTGGAAGCGTTGGTTTCACGGTGAAACATGCTCTCCGCGGCGAAGAGCGCTCCGCGCTGCACGCCGTAGAGTCCGCCCACGAGCCGTTCGTCGAGCCAGACCTCGAAGCTCGCGGCGTGTCCGAGCTCGTGCAGGCGCACGTACGCGCGCACCATTTCCGGCAGGATCCAGGTCCCGTCCTCGCGCTCGCGCCCGCATTCGTGCATCACGCGCTCGAAGCTCCGGTTCATGCTGACCCGAAACTGCCCGCGCCGGAGCTCCTTCGCGAGGCTGCGCGAAACGTGCAGGCTCGCCGCGTCGATCAGCGTGCGCGGGTCGGGGCTCCACCACATCGGCGGTAGCCCCTCCGCGTACCAGGGAAAGATGCCGCGCTCGTAGGCGGCGAGGAGTCGCTCGGGCGAGAGATCGCCGCCGACGGCGAGCAGCCCCTCGGCGTCCGCCGCTTCGGGATCGGGAAAGAGCGCGGGGTGCAGGGGCGAGAGCAGGACGGGACGGCGCCGCGGAGCCACGCTGGGCGAATCCTTTCAGCACGCGCGGTGCGCGCCGGCAGGGAAGATCTTGCCCGGATTCAAGAGCTCCTGCGGGTCGAAGACGCGCTTCAGGTCGCGCTGCAGCGCGATCAGCTCCGGTGTCTGTTCGAGGTGCAGGTACGGAGCCTTGAGCACGCCGATGCCGTGCTCGCCGCTCAGCGTCCCGCCGAGCCGGACGACCTCCCGAAACAGACTCTCGATGGCGCGCTCCACGGCGGGCACTTCGCTCTCGTCGTCCCACAGGAAATTGACGTGCAGGTTCCCGTCGCCCGCGTGCCCGTAGGTGAGGTGGCGCACATGCTCCCGCTCGCCGAGCGCCATCACGTGCTCGAGCAACGCGTCGATGCGCTGCCGCGGCACGACGACGTCCTCGCTGAGCTTCTTCTTCGAGAGCTTGCGCACGGCGCGGCTCATCTCGCGCCGCGCGGACCAGAGCCGC
>DASXWF010000795.1:0-8251 GCA_036503835.1 Polyangiaceae bacterium
TGCCGGCGTGCTTTTTTGCGACTTCCGAGCAGTTTCCACGGGCAAGATGGCCACCGTTCTGGACGGGGTGGCGCGAACCTTTGCTACACTGCCGCAGGTTGCCCGAGCGCTACGGCCCAGAGCCGGGTTTTGCCGGGCAACGCGAATGCATTCTGAATGAAACAGCCCCACGAATCGACACTCGAAAGCAAGGACGGTTCCGACATCGACTCGGAGTGGGAGGACGTGTTCGGTACCCAGCCCGCGCGTCAGCCCGCGCTGTTCAAGCCATCGTCCGCGCCGCTGCCGGCATCCTCCCTGGCGCCGCTGTCGGCGCCTCCCTCCGCTTCGCCGTCTGCCGTCCCCGACGCACGGGTGGACGAGCTCGACGCGGGTTGGGCCGATGATGACGACGATGACGACGACGACGACGACGATAGCGAGCCCAGCAACGTCCGGCCCGCTCCCGTTTCTCGCGACGACGCCGCCTCGGCGCTGAGCGCACCCGATGCAGCGCGCGCTCCCGCCGCGCCCCGCCTGCTCAGCAAGAAAGAGCGCCGCGCGCTCGAGCGCCAGAACCGTGCGCACGCCCAGCAGCGCCGCACGGAGCTCAAGAAGGCCCGCAAGGCCGAACGGCGCGAGGACGCCAAGAAGGTCGCGCTCGCGCGCGAAGCCGAGCGCCGGGAAGCCGAGCGCGCCGCCAAGCGCAAGCGCAAGCGCGAGCAACGCGCGCGCGAAGCGGCCAAGGCGGAGCGCGACGCCGAGGCGGCCACCGACTCCGAGAAGCCGAGCGCGCCGGAACCCAAGCGCGCCGCCGGCACCAAAGAGCGGACGGGACGCAAGCTCGCGAAGCACTCCGGCGGTGGCTACATTCTGGCGGTCATCGCGCTGATCACGGCGGCGACCGCCGTCTTCGCGTTTACGCGCTGAACCGGCGAGCCCGGACGTGAGCGACGACTTTCTCGCGTCCGTCCCGGAAATCGAGCGCTTCGCCGACGTCGCCGATCCGCGCCTGTACACGGACGTGCCGGACGCCTGGCACGTCGTGCTCACGGACGTGCGCGGCTCGACGCGCGCGATCGAGGCCGGCCGCTATCGGGACGTGAACGCCCTCGGGGTGGCGTCGATCGTCGCTCTGCGCAACGCGATGCCCGAGCTCGAGCTTCCGTACGTGTTCGGCGGCGACGGCGCGACGCTGCTCGTGCCGGGCTCGCGGCGCGAGCTCGCCGAAACGTCCCTGCGCGGCGTGCGCAAGCTCGCCCAGACCGCGTTCGAGCTCGAGCTCCGCGTGGGCCTCGTCCCCGTGCTCGACCTGCGCGCGGCCGGGCACACCGTGCAGGCGGCGCGCTTTCGCGCGAGCCCCCACGTGCGGCTGGCCATGCTGCGCGGGACGGGCATCGCGCAAGCGGAGCGCTGGGTGAAAGACGCCGTGCTCGGCGCGCGTTACGCCGTCGATCCCGAGGGTCCGGACGAGGCGAGCTTCGAGGGGTTCGAGTGTCGCTGGCAGCCCGTTCCGAGCCGGCGCGGCCACATCGCGAGTCTGATCGTGCTCGCGCTCGACCGCGACGAGGCCGAACGGGCTCGGACCTACCGGAGCATCATCCAAACCCTGGAAAATGCCCTGGAAGGCGATACGGGGCATCCGATTTCGCTCGACGGGCTGCGCCTCGGCAGCCTGTTCGGCAGCTACTCGATCGAAGCGCGCATTCGCTCGGGTGCGAGCGCGGGCCCGGAGTACCAGGCGGCCCAGCAGCGCGCGCGCAAGAAATCACTGATCGGCCGCGCGCTCGTCGCGCTCGGAAAGTCGGCAGGCGGTTTCGACGGGCGCGCCTACCCGCGCGAGCTCATCGAGAACACGGACTTTCGCAAGTTCGACGAAGCGCTGCGCATGGTGCTCGACCTCTCCGACGCTCAGCTCGGCGCGGTCGAGGCGGAGCTCGAACGTGCGCGTGGCGAAGGGCACCTCGTTTACGGTGTCCATCGCGCACCGTCCGCCCTCATCACTTGCTACCTGCGATCGTATTCGGGGGACCACGTTCACTTCGTGGACGGATCGAACGGTGGATACGCGCTCGCGGCGCGCCAGCTCAAAGCACAGCTCGCCGAGCTCCGCGTGTGACGCACTTTTCTTCGGTTGATCGCATCGAGAACGGAAAAACGTCGTGCGGTTGGAATATCGCGTTCCTGATGCCTTGAGAGCGCGGGGTGAGGCCACTAGTCTCAACAGGGCGTCGCCGCTTCCTGGTGTCGACGCCCTGGCCCCCAAGGAAATTGCCCATGAATCAAGCTCGTTTCGCTCGCTCCAGGACCCTCAGCGCGCTCAAGTTCGGCATTCTCTCGGCCGCGCTCGGAGGCGGTTTCGCAACGTTCGGCTGCAGTAGTGACGAGTCTGCCGACATGAGCCCATCGAGCGGGGGCTCGGCGGGGTCTTCCGGGAAGGGCAGTTCGGGGAGCTCCGGCACGGCCGGGACGAGCACCGGGAAAGCGGGTTCGGGTAGCGGCGGGAGCTCCGGCTCCGGCAGCGGCACGAGCGGGAGGGGCAGCGGCGGCTCTTCCGCCGGGGAGGCGAGCGGCGGCAACGCCGGCGCGAGCGGCGGTGAGGACGCGAGCGGCGGCGCTTCCGCGGGCCAGCCGAGCGGCGGCGGAATGGACGCGGGCGGCGCGCCGCCGATGCCCGAGTGCGGCGCCGTCGATCAGGATTGCTGTACCGGTCAGGCGTGCGACGCGGGCGCCGTCTGCGTGATGGGGACGTGTACGGCGTGCGGCGCCGAGGACGGTCCCTGCTGCGCGACGGGAACGCAGTGCGACGACGGCGGCTGCTGCGTCGGCGACGTCTGCGTCGCGGACGGAGCGAGCTGTGGAGGCGGCAACGGCGACTGCTCCGAAGGCGCCTGCGAGGATTGCGGCGATAGCGAGCAGGACTGCTGCGAGGGCAGCTGTCAGAGCGGCAACGTCTGTCAGGGCGGAACAGGCCCGGGCGACGGCACCTGCAGCGCGTGCGGCGGCGCGGAAGAGCCCTGTTGTGCCGGTCGCTCGTGTGAGGAAGGCGTCTGCATCGGCGGCGGTCCCATGGGGGCCGGCGCGGAGTGCCAGACCGAGTGCGGCTCGGCCGAACAGCCTTGTTGCGACGGGGACTGCGCTCCCGGGATGGCGTGCAACGGCGACGAGGAGTGCGAGGCCTGCGGCGGCGACGGGCAGATCTGCTGTGCCGGTGCCAACGAGTGCAACGCGTCCGGACTCGCGTGCATCGAGAATGAGTGCCAGGACCCGATGTGCGGCGCTCGCGACGAGCCCTGCTGCGACCTTCCGGGTCTCGACGCTTGCACCGGTGACGGCATCGGCTGCGTCGAGGACATGTGCACCGAGTGCGGCGACGTGAACGAAGCTTGTTGCCCGGGTGCGGGCGGCGGGTGCGGCGGCGACGGCGTCGGCTGCATCGAAGACGTCTGCACGGAGTGCGGTGAGGAAGGTCAGGCTTGTTGCCCCGGAGCGGGTGGCGGCTGTCAGGGCGACGGCATCGAGTGCATCGAGGACACGTGCCAGCCCTGCGGCGAGCCCGGTCAGGCCTGCTGCGACACTTCGGGTCCCGGCGACGGCTGCACCGGCGTGTGCGTCGACGGCATGTGCGAAGAGGACTGAGCGCGCTTTCGCCGCCGCCGCGCGGCGAGGGCGCCCAGCCCGAAGAGCGGCATCGAAAACCAAAGTGAAGGCTGCGCCGCGTGAGCGACGGCGCAGCCCGCCTGCGCCGGAGCCTCGGTTCGGCCGGGCGGAGCCGCCGGTTCGAGCGGCGGTCGTTCGACCTTTTGGGCGCGGCACGGCTGCTCGCACGCGGGGTCACAGAGCGACGACAGGTCGTCCTCCGCGCACAGTCCCGCCACCGCTTCCGCCGCGTAGGTGTACGTCTCCATCGCCTCGGCGGAATCTTCGACTCGCGTGGTCGCGCAGCCGCTCTCTTCCCAGTCGAAATCTCGCCCGCCGCGCGCGAGGATGCCGAGCAGCCCGAGATCGCGCGCGAAGGCGCCGCCGCCCGAAGAGCCCGCGCTGGTGTCGGTGTCGGCGACGAACTCGCCGCCCGCCTCGGAGACCGGCTCGCTGATCCGTCCGCCCGCGTCGAGCTTTGCGGGCACGCCGCCTCCGGAACCGATCGCGATCACGGGCGCGCGCGCCGTGAGCTCTGGAAAGGAGGTGTAGACGGCTGCCGGGCGGTACGGGGCGCCCACCGGCTGAGCCAGGCGCAGCCACGCATAGTCCGGGGGCGGCTCGTCGAGCGACGCCGCCTCCGGCAGGGCGACGAGGGCGGCGGGGGTGAATACGCTGGAGGTCGAGACGGCCAGACGCTCCGGGCCCTCGTAGTAATACCCGAAGACGATTCGCAGCTCCGAGAGGGAGAAGAGCTCGGCGCAGTGGCGAGCGGTGAGCACCAGGTCCCAGTCGACCAGGACTCCGGAGCAGAAGGCGGCCGACGGCTGGTCGGCGAACGGCTCGCCGGGGCAGAGACCCGCCGTCTGTTGCCAGGTCGGTAGCGCCGACGCTTCCCCCAGGACGAGGCGTTCGGCGGCGTCACGCGGGACCAGCGCGACCACGCTCTCCGCCATCAGCGCCCGCCATTCGTCTTCGGCTACGTCGAAGGCCTCGCGGCGGTCGTCCTTACCGTAGACAATCGCGTCCGTCGCGGTCTCGGCGACGGACGTACCGTCGAGCGGCGGCGGACCGCCGCACCCGCCCGTCCAGCCGCACAGCGCCAGCGCGAAAAGGCCGGCGCGCGGCAACGCCGCGGCGCCGGCCCTCGCCTTTCGAGGTCTCGTTTCACGGTCTTCGAACCGCTCGCTCAGTGATCCGTTCCTTGGAAGATGTTGCCGTTCGACGCCCTCACCATCGCTTGCCGCCAGGTCGCGTTGGTGGCGGCGAGCTTGGCGAAGATCTTACTCTGGTGGTTCGCCCGGTTCCAGCCGGTGATCGACGCTTCGACCGTCAGGTAGTCGACCAGCGGCTGATTGAGGCTGCCGAAGTTCCCGCGCTCGTCGGTGAAGAGGTCCCAGTACATTTTGGCCCAGTCGTACTCGTTGCTGGTCTCGCCGAAGAAGTTGTTCCATTCCCAGCAAGTGCCGCCGCTCGGCTTGCGCTCGAGCGTGCGCCCGGCGGCCTCGCAGTCGCGGTTGACGAAGCCGAAGCCGCTGGGAAGGCCCGTCGGCGCGTTCACCAGTCCGCAGGCGCTGCCGTTGATGTTGTTGTACGCGAGCATCGAGATGAAGTGCGCGAAGCCTTCGACGTGCGCGGCCCCGTCCCACTCGATGCTGTGGAGCGCGTGGCTGCCGTCGGTGGTGCGCACGCAGCCGTCGTTCGGCGGCACACGCGAGAGGTTCCACTGGTCGGTGCCGTTGATGTACGTGTAGTCGTTCCCGGTGATGTTGGGCACCCAGAGCTCGTGGATCCAGTGGCCGACCTCGTGCGCCACCGTGCGACGATTGAAGGAGTCGATCAGGCTGAGGTAGATGTCCGAGCCGGTCTGGCAATCGTCCGCGGGGCTGCACGGAGACGTGAACCCGAGCGTGCTCTTGATGTTCAGCACGGCGTCTTCGGGCACCATGTTGCCGAGCGAGAACGAGCGGTGAATCGCGTTCTGCGCGATGACCATGGCGGACTGAAGGCCGGCGTCGACGCTGGTCGAAGTCCCCATCACCACGGGAATCGTGATGATTTGCGTGGTCGTGCCCGTGTTGTTCTGGACGTTGACCGGCTGCAGCTGCTGCCGGACGTAGTCGTTCGGGGCGCGCCAGCCGACGATGACGTTCCCGTTCACCGGCCAGTCCTCGACGATGGTCGTGGCGGTGAACGTCCAGGAGCCGTTCTGCCGCGGGAGCGTCTTGCACCCGTCGTTACCCGCCAGGAAGGAGCCCTGCCGGTTGGCGGGGTCCTTGTAGAGGACGAGCATGCCCTTTGCGGGAATGTCCGTCGCGGTCCGGTTCGCCAGGTAAGCGACGGGCGCGCCTTCGTTCACGCCGTTGAAGCCGACCTGGTGGCGGAAGCAGAACTTCACGTTGGCGGACGCCTTCTCGACGGCTCGATCGTCGGGCAGGGCTTCGTCCGGCGGAGGCTCGGCGGAGACGCCGTACAGCTTCACCGACGGGATCACGGGCCGAGGCGCCGCCGCCACCCCGTGCTCGGCGAATACGGAGACCTGGGCGCCGTCGGCGCGGCCGTCGCTGAGTCGAACCTCGTAGCTGGCCCGTGCATCGGTCCACTCCTCCTCGCGCAGGCTGAGCCCGCGCACCTCGGCGGGAACGAGCGCGACGGCGATGCTCTGCCGCGAGCCGATCTCCGCTGGAGCGTGGGCCTCGTCCGTGACGTAGATGCCCGAAGTCGTGGAGATCATGGTGGACACCGATACGGTGCCCGGAGCATCGGCCAGGTTCGTCACGGTCAGGATCAGGCGCTCCCCATCGATCCGCAGGGAGGCCGAGCTGAGATCGGTGGTCACCTTCTCCGGCTCGACGACCGGCGGGTCCGTAGCCGGCGCCTCGCCGGTACCACTGCCGTCGGCCCCACACGCGACGCCGAGCCCCGTCACCAGCAAGGCGAGGGCCTGGATTGTCAGGGAGGAGCGGTTTCGAACGCCGGCCGCGAATGCTCGTCTTTGCATGCGAGGCTTACGGCGACCGGCCCGGCGCGGGTCGATTTTTTTTCGCGACCGCCGCCGCTGCTACTCGCTGCCGGCTCCAGCGGCGCCCTCTTCGGCGCACTCGAGAAGCTGCGGCGTGCGCTCGGCGCAGGCCTCTTCTCCGCCCTCGGGCGGCGGCGCGCCGTCCCGGAGCCAGGCGAGGAGCGTCGTCTTCTCCTCGCAGGTGAGTGGCTCGACCGGAGGATCGAGGGAGAGCGCGGTGTACGGCATGAACCCGGACTCGACCGCGCGCAGCATGCGATCGGCGCGGATACGATCCGGATTGTCGCGCGAGGGTGAAGGCTCCTGCGTCGAGGCGTACGTATCCAGCGCAAACGGCGCGGCGTTCTGCGGAGGGTCCGAGTGGCAACGCACGCACTTGTTCTGGATCACCGCACGCGCGTCACAGTAGCCGCCCTTTTTCTCGGCGTGACCCGCGGCCGCCAGCGAGTCTTCCCAGGTTTCGGGAGGAGGGGAGCCGCAAGCCGCGACCGCGAAGAGCACACTTGCCCAGGTCGGAAAGCGCATCGGGCTCCTATTGCAGCGGCGCTTCGCAGAGCGTGATGCCCAGCGAGTGCTCGCAGTGCTCCAGCGGGTCGACCATCGCCGCCGAGGTCACGTGCCAGAGACGGCAGAGCGCGTGGTTGCCGTCGGCCACCAGCGGATTGCTGCTCGAGTAGGAGAAGCCGGCCGGCGGCAATCCCTCGCAAACCGAAAGGCACTCCTCGTCGCTCGCGAAGTGGCTCTCGCCCGCCTCTTCCGGGGTGCAAACCTTTCCCATCAGCGAGCAGAACCCCTGGCAGATCGTACCGCAGGTTCCGTCTCCGCTCGGTCCGGCCTTGAAGCAGTAGTCCGCCACCTCGGCGCCGAGGCCGTAGCGCGCCTTCTCGGCGTACTTGAGCCGGCAGGCGGCCGTGTTCTCGTCCGGGATCTGGTTGATGTCTTCGGTCACGACGCCTTCGGGGAAGAGCCGGCAGACGCGCAGGCACTGGCTGCGATCGACGTACTGCTTGGCGTCGCCCTGGCACTGAGACTCCATCTCGTCGCAGTAGCGCTCGCAGAGCTCCTTCGGCGGTTCTTCGCCCCCGCCGCCGGCCGCGCCGCTCGCGCCGCTGTCTTCGCCCGCTTCGTTGCCATTGCCGTGGCCCTTGCCGGCGTTCCCGCCGCTCGAGTTCACGCTGCTGCCGCCGGTCCCGGGGGGAGGTGGCTCGCCGCCGCCGCCGCCTTCGCCGGCGTGCGAATCGTTGTTGTTGGTGTGCTGATGGGCCGTGCCGGCCGAACCGCTCGCGCTGTTCGTGCCGCCCGAGCCGGATTGCGCGTCCGAGCCGCCGCTGCCCGCGGTGCCGCCGGTGGCGGCCGAGGCGGGGTTGGCCTCGAGCCGCGAATCGTAAGCGGCCTGATCGATGCCGAGGATCTGGTTGCAGGCGAGCGCCGAGCCGAGGCAGGCTCCGAGCACGCTCCAGGCGTTCCAGCGGGTGACCATCAGAGCCTCCCCGCGAGCACCAGCGAGCTGCTGGTCGGTGTGAAGGTCGCTCCCACGCGCACCGATTCCTTGGAGCTCGGAGCGGTCAGGAGCAGCACGACGCCCGTTCCGGCGAGCGCCACGCCTGCGAT
>DASXWF010000796.1:0-3122 GCA_036503835.1 Polyangiaceae bacterium
ACATCGCCGGGCTCGCGAGCGCAGCGAACCGCCCGCTGGAGCCGCTGGTGGACGGCTACGCGTTCGGCTCGATTTCGATGGCCTCGTACACGCTCGACGCGAAGTGCCCGACCGAAACGGACGCGCGACCTTCGGCCGGACTGCCGGATCCGTCGGTCACGACGCCTGAAGACGCGAACGTTTGAGCTTCGCGTGTTCCTCACGAGGTCCGGTTGACAACGCGCGCGAGGGTCTTAAGCTAGATGCACTATGGTTGGTCGACTCGTTGCGGCTCGTGAGGCGTTCTACGAACGCTCGCGACGGATCCGCAACGGGGTCACAACGCCGTAAGTAGCCGCAAGCCCGGCTGTTTCAGCCGCGCGCGGACGGCGCGCCTCGAAGCTACGCGCGAGGTAGCAGGTCGTGCTTGGCATCGAAGCGTTCGGTTCCCCATCGAACGCGCGAGCAGGCTGCTTCCGCGCCCGGAATCGAGCCTAGCGCTGCTCCGTGAGCTCCCGCCGCGCGCTCGACCTTGCTGACTGCGCGCCGTCGGTCGGAACGCACCACCTTCAACCAGGAATTTCCTCATGCTGCCCTCGAACTCCACTGTATCCACCGTTGATTTCTCGCGCCTGATGCCGCTCGTCGCCGCTTCGGCCGCTCCCGACACGAGCGCCGCCGTCGAGCAGCTCGATGAAAAGCTCGCCACTGCGACGGTCGTCGAGCCCGAAACGATGCGCCCGGACGTCGTGACCATGAACTCCAAGGTCGTACTCTCCTCTCCCGCCTGGGAGGCCCCTCGGGAGTATCGCCTCGTCTACCCACGGGAGCGCCGCCGCGAGCCGGGAGAGCTCTCGGTGCTCTCCGCGCTCGGAACGAAGCTCCTCGGGGCGCGCACCGGCGCGCGCTTCGCGCTCAGCACCGGGCCGAGCCTCCGCTTCGTGGAGGTGGTGGCCCTCACCTATCAGCCGGAAGCCGCAGGCGATTGGGACCTTTGAGCGCGCAGCCGGGTTCGAACGAGAAACGCCGCCACCGAGAAAGACCAAACCCATGAAGCTCTGGAGAAACGTGCTCGTCCACGTCGACGACAACCTCGGCACACCCGATGGGCTCGAGAACTCACGGCTCCTCGCGGAGGCGTTCGGCGGCCGTGTGTTCGAGAGCCCGGGCGAGGAAGGCACGCCCGGGCGAGCCTTGCTGCGCTGCGCAGCGCGCAGCGGCAGCGACCTGATCGTCAAAGCCACCTCGGCGGCGGACGTCCGTCAGATGACGGTCTCCGGCGCGGCAGCGCTCCATCTCCTGCGCACGAGCCCGGTGCCGGTCTTGTTGCACGCGCCACCGGCGCGCCGGAGCGGACGCATCATCGCCGCCGTGAACCTTTCGGGCACCACGCCCGAAAGCAAGAAGCTCGACGAGCAAGTGGTGCTCGCCGCGGCGCAGCTGTCCCGTCTGGAATCAGCCGAGCTCCACGTCGTGTGCGTGGCCGACCGCGCGCGCGATCGGCTGTACGAGAGCATCCTCCACCCGGCGCAGTATCGACGCTACCTGGCCGAGGACCGCGACGACCTCCGGCGGTCGTTGGCGGCTCTGACGGCCCGGCTCGGGCCTCGATCGGTCCCGCACCTGGTCGAGGGCAACGCCGTCGACGCGCTCGGAACCATCGCGATCGAGCTCGAAGCCGACGCCGTGACACTGGGCCGCGCCGACGCAGACGCGGGGGTCGGCGGTTACTTCGCGGAGCGTCTGTTCTGTCGTATCGATCGCTCGGTCCTGCTCGTCACCTCGAAGCACGCCGAAACGCCATCCAACGACACGGGTACGTGGAAAGCCCGCTTGCGGACGTTCGGTGCCGAGCCTGCTCAGCCATGAACCCGGTCTCGCAGCCGCGGCCGACGAACAGTTCCCTTCGCAACGATCTCGCGTGGACGCTCACCGTGGACGCTCACGACCCGGGAACGCAGAGCCACGCGGCGGCGGCCGTGAGCATCGCCTCGAGGCCAGTCTGGAGCGTGGGATGGATGACCGGCGCGAATTTCGGGGAGTGGTTGCTCGGAAGCGCGTTGATCGTCTTCGTCCGCTCGGCTTCCGCATAGGCCGCTGCGTCGGTCCCACCGACGATCCAGAACACGTAAGGTGTGCCCCAGCGCCGGCCGAAGACGCTGAAGTCCTCGCTCGCCGAAGCGGGGGGCGTCTCGAACGCGCGCTCTCCGAATTGTGCTTGGAAGGCCTTTGCCACGCGCTCGGAGCATGCCGGGTCATTTTCGGTCAGGGGGTAGCTGCTGAGCGTCGTGAACTCGGGCGGCTTTTCCGCGTTCGAGGCCGCGGCCTCGGCCCGGCAGATGCGCTCGATCGCCGACAGTACGTGCTTGCGGACGTCCTCGTCGTAAGTTCTGACGTTCAGCTTGATCGTTGCGTCCTCGGGAATGATGTTCTCTTTCGTGCCGGCTTGAAGCGCCCCGACGGTCAGCACGGCGCTCTCCAGCGGAGAGATCTCACGGGACACGATCGTCTGCAGTCGCAGCGTCGTCGCGGCGGCCATGATCACGGGGTCGATGGACGTCTGCGGCTGCGAGCCGTGCGAGCCCCGACCGAAGAGCTTGACCTGGATGCTGTCGCCCGCCGACAGGATGACGCCGGATCGATGTCCGACCGTGCCGGCCGCGCCGACCATCACGTGCTGGCCGAAAATCACGTCGGGCTTCGGGAAACGCTCGGCCATCTTGTCTTGCATCATGCTCTCGGCGCCGCGCCCGACCTCCTCGCCCGGCTGAAACACGACGAGCACCGTGCCGTGCCACAGCTCGCGATGCTCGGAGAGAACGCGGGCGGCGCCCATGAGCCACGTCACGTGCATGTCGTGCCCGCACCCGTGGAAGACACCGACCGTGGCGCCGTCGTCATCCGCCGCCTTCACCGTGCTCGCGTACGGAAGCCCCGTCGCTTCCGTCATGGGGAGCGCGTCCATGTCGGCCCGGAGCATGACGGTCGGCCCCGCGCCGTTGCGGAGTACGCCGACCACGCCGGTCTTCCCGACGTTGCGGCTCACCTCGTATCCGAAGCGCTCGACCCAATCCGCCGCGACCTTCGCGGTGCGCACCTCGCGCATCGAGAGCTCGGGGTGCCGGTGTAGATCCTTGTAGACG
>DASXWF010000797.1:0-10918 GCA_036503835.1 Polyangiaceae bacterium
GCGAAGGGTGACGCCAAGGCCGCCCCCGAGGCGAAGCCCGCGGCCGCCGCCGGAAACCCCGACGTGGTCGAGACGCGTACGCTCGAGGTGATCCAGAAGCTCGTGAAGGAGAACCGCAAGCCGGTGCGCGAGTGCTACGAGAAGGCGCGCAAGGATCTGCCGTCGCTGCAGGGCGATCTCATCATTCACTTCGTGCTCGATCCGGAGGGCAAGGTGAAGGAGATCGCGCCCGACTTGAACCGCTCCACGCTCAAGTCGCCGGTCGTGAGCGACTGCGCGGTGAAGACCATCAAGGGCATCGCGTTCCCGCCGTCGTCGCGCGGCATGGAAACCACCGTCAACTACCCGTACAATTTCACGCCCTGAAGCCGCGAGCATGAAAGCACGCGAGTCGGCCACCGCCCTCGAACCGTCGGTTCCGCCGCGGCGCTCGCAGCCTTCGAACATCGACGAAATTTACGCGGGCCTGCTGAGCGGCACGCGCAAGCTCCAGCGGGAGCAGCGCGCCGAGCGCGAAACCTGGCTGAACGCGCTCGATCTCGAGGGCAAGGACGACCTGCTCTTCGAGCTCGAAGTCCTGCTCAAGGCGACGGCCTGCTTCTCGAACCCGCGTAACCATCCCGGCCCGCCGCGTCGCTCCGCCATCGTCGCGCACGACTTCCGCCCCGCTCTCCAGGTCTTCCGCGACGGCGTGCAGCGCGCCGTCGCCCTCGCCCGCCAGCTGCTCGGAGCGCGCGATCGCGCCTTCGTCTTCCATCGCTACCTCGAGACCGTGTTGCCCGAGGACAGCGCGCGCACGCGCCTGCTCACCGAGGGCGGAGCCCAGGTCACCCCGGTCGGCAGCCTGGTCACGCTGCGCCACGGCTTGACCGCCGCGCACGAGGTCATCGAAGGCGTGCTGCGCGTCCAGCGCGTGCCCTTCCGCCTCTTTCACGCGCTCTGTTCGACCGTCTACCGGGAAGTCGATCGCAGCGCGTACTTCAACCCGCTCAGCGCCCTCGAATTTCGGCCCGAATTCGATCGTATCAAGTCCGCGCAGGTCCTCGATCTCATCCGCAGTATGCCGGGCGTCGAAGCGCACCGCCTGGTGGCGCTCACCTTCCTCTCGCTGTTTCGCATGCTGCGCTACATCGCCCTGCTCGACCGCATGTCGGGCGAGACCAGCTTGCGACGCCAGCACGCCGGCAGCGCGTACCTCGTCCTCAGCGTGCTCCGCTCCGACGCGCGCGCCCTCAGCGACCACTTGCGCCAGCGCGCCGGCAACCTGCTCGCCGACGGCTTCGAGCGCGACCTCATGCGCGTTCCGGCGAAGGAGCTCATCCAGCGCATCCCCGCGCTGCGCGCCTCCGGCCATCACCTGATCGGCATCAAGAGCGCGCTCGAAGGCATCGCGGGCAGCCTGCGCCTCGAGCTGCGCCGCGCCTTCCAGCACGACCTGCCCGAGCCCGGCACCGCGTCCGCCGCCGACTTTCGCAAGGCCCTCGTCGACACCATCGAGAACCTGCGCCCGGCCCTCCAAAATTCGATCCTCTTTTTGGGCAAGGCGCTCGGCGGCAGCCTGGAAGACGGCGGTGTCTTCGACGACGCCGCCGCTCGCCGCGAAACCAGCGAGCGCCTCCGTCGCGACGTCTGGATGTTCGCGCAGATCGTGCGCGCCTTCTCCAGCAAGGCCCAACACTCGCCGACCGAAGACGGTTGGGCCCCGGTGCAGGGCTTCCAATACGTCCGCGAGTTCCTCGCGTACTTCCGCGCCATGGGCTACCCGCTCTTGCGCGCCGCGGACTACCCGCGCATCGACCTCTTCATGACCGCGATGACACGGCTCGAGGACACCGACCTCGTCGACCCGACGCGGCTCGAAGACGCGATCGACGAATGCGTGGCGTTCCACTCGTTCCTGACGAGCCTGTTCGAAGACATCTCGAAGCGCGACGAGCTCGTGGGCGTGCAGTTCGATCGGCGGAAGGCTGCTTCGGCGCTCAAGCTGTATCTGGGCGACTGACGGCGTGCTGTTTCGATGAGAGTGGAGCGCCCGGCCGAAACACTTTAGAAAAGTTACATCGTTGGGGAAAAATATTTCGCTTTTCCTAAAGCGGCGCGCGCCGTAGGTTTCCCCGCGTCGTGAGCATTGCGCCGTCGAATCACTGGGATCCGAAGAGGTACGAGGAGCGGGCCCGTTTCGTCGGCGAGGCCGGCGCGCCGCTCCTCGAGCTGCTCGCGCCGCGCGCGGGCGAGCGCATCCTCGATCTCGGTTGCGGCACGGGGAAGCTCACGCGCGCGCTCGCCAACACGGGCGCGTCCGTGGTCGGCGTCGATTCGTCACCCGAAATGCTCGCGGAAGCTCGCGCGGCTCATCCCGATCTCGAGTTCGCGCTCGAACGCGGCGAGGCGCTGCCGTACGACGGCGAGTTCGACGCGATCTTTTCGAACGCGGCGCTGCACTGGATGCCGCGCGCCCGGGACGTCGCGAGCGGCATGGCGCGCGCGCTGCGTCCGGGCGGTCGCCTCGTCGCCGAGTTCGGCGGCTTCGAGAATGTCGCCGCCGTGCGCGCCGCGGTGAGCGCCGGTCTCGCCGCGCTCGGGCGCTCCGAGACCACCTGGAACCCCTGATACTTCCCGCGCCTCGGCGAGTACGCCCGCGTCCTCGAGTCGGCCGGCTTCGTCGTGCGCTTCGCGCGCTGGTTCGAGCGCCCGAGCGCGATGCCCGACCAGGGTGATCGCAGCGGCATCGCCGACTGGCTCGCCCTCTTCGCGAGCGAGCTCTGCGCCGCGCTCGGCGCCGAGGAACGAGCGCAGTTCTTCGCCGCCGTCGAGCGCCACGCCCGCCCGCGCCTCTACCGTGACGGCATCTGGTGGATCGACTACGTGCGCCTGCGCATCGAAGCGGAAAAACCCGCCCGCCAGACGCTCGTCTCACGGAGCGACTGACCGCCGTCGCGACACGAGCGCCATGCCCTCCGGGTACTACCCGGTGAGCCCGTGCCTTGCGCGAGGATCGGCGCGAACGTAAAACCCGAGTCATTGCCCGAAGTTACGCGAGCGGCGCCTCCGGTTCCGTACACGATCGAACGTCTCCGGGAATACTAGGAGGCTGGCAGGTTCAATCGATGCGACAGCCCATCATTCTTGGTTCCCTCCTTCTTGCCGGTATCGGCTTCGCATCCACCGCGAACGCCACCACTTATTACGTGTCTCCGACGGGGACGGCCACCTGCGGCTGCACCACGCGGGACATGCCCTGCTCGCTCTCGGCCGCGGCGTCCTTCGTTCTTCCCGGCGATGTCGTGAAGCTGATGGACGGCGTCTACACCGGGGGGGTCTACTTCGACGGTGTTACGGGCACCGATGCCGCTTGGATCACCTTCGAGGCGGACGAGTGCGCGACGCCCATCCTCGAGGGCGTCGGCTCCCCGCCGACCGACACCGAGGATCAGTCGAGCGGCATGGGCTCGGCGACGGCGGAGTACATGCGCTTCAAGGGCATCGTCGCCCGCGGCTTCAACATCGGGTTCGGCAACGGCTGGGCGGGCGGCGTCGATTCCGAAGACGTTTCGAACGGGCACTGGGAAATCGAGCACTGCATCGCGTACTCGAACGGCCGCACCGGCTTCACCTTCTTCAGCGCGCCCGATTTCAAGCTCAAGCATTCGATCTCCGCGCACAACGGCAGCAGCACGCAGCACTCGTGGTCGAGCGGCGTCACCCTGTTCGAGGCGAGCGGCGACACGAACCTCGTGGAAGGCACCATCTCGTTCGAGAACACGGACCGCCAGAAACGCACCGACGGCAGCGGGTTCATCGTCGACGAGGCGTCGAACGGCGTCACCTTCATCAACAACATCGCCTTCGGCAACGCCGGCTCGTGTTTGCGGCTGACCGACAGCTCCGGCACGAAGTTCATCAACAACACCTGCTACCGCAATTCGCAGTTCGGCAGCGAGGCCACGGGCCCGACCAATCCCGGCGAGCTCTACTTCACGAACGGCGGCGTCACGCAGCAGGGCGTGAACTTCATGAACAACGTGATCGTGGGCACGGGCATGGCGCCGAGCTCGCAGCCGGTCGTGAATCAGCCGCCTTCCGGCTGGACGAACAACACCGTCACCACCGGGACGCCGAGCTTCTTCACCGATCCGCAGGGCACGAACCCGAACTTCACTCCCTCGGCGAGCGACGTGGTGCTGACGGGCGCGGGGCTCGCCGGCGCCGACGTGCCGGGCAGCGACATCGGCTTCGACCCGAAGTGCATCGTCAAGCGCACGCCCGTGCTCGTCGGTCAGATCGCGGGCGAGAGCTGGTGGCAGTACGACATCGACATCGACTACATCAAGAGCATCGGCGGCGTCGCGAAGTGCTTCAACATGGCGACGCGGGCGATGCCGGATGACATCGGCGCCTACAAGGCCGGGATGATCACGACTTCGCCTGCGGGCATGTGCACGCCACAGTCCACGGGAGCGGGCGGCGCGCCCGCGGATCCGGGCTGCGCCGCCGGCGGCACGGCGGGAGTCGGCGGCGATACGAGCGCCGGCGGGAGCTCCGCAGGAAGCGCTCCGGTCGCCGGCATCGGCGGGGATTCGAGCGCAGGCGGCAGCGCTCCGGTCGCGGGCTCGGCGCCCGTCGCAGGCAGCGCACCCATGGGCGGCTCCGCACCCGTGGCGGGCACCACGGGTGTCGCCGGCAGCGCATCCGCCGCGGGCGGCACCGGCGCGGTCTCGGCCGGCGGCACTCCGTCCACCGCCGGCACGCCCTCCACGGCAGGCTCGACGGCGGCGGGCGGCGTCCCGGGCGAAGGCTCGGACGACGAGGAGGAGTCGAGCGGCTGCGGATGCAGGATTTCCCCACGCCCGGAGCCGCTGAAATCGCTCGCCGCGATCGGTCTGTTCGGCCTCGGCGCGCTCGCGCTGCAGCGCCGCCGCCGCACGCGCTCCTGACGCCGAATCGCACCACGCCGGCCGAGCGACTGCTCGACCGGCGTTGGCGCGCGCTTCACGTCACGGCGTCACGATCAGCGCCGGCCGATTGGCGCTCGCTTCGCGCGAGCTCAGGATCGCGCGCTGCGTCGAAGGCGTGAGCGAATGCAGCGCGAACGAGACGAGCCGCCGGCCGGCTTGACGTTCGCTCTTCACGTACGCGGTCACGTCGGCCTCGATCGAGCTCGCGCTCGTGCTGCCGAGCGTGAACGTCGCGAGCGGACTGCCGCTGACGAAGCCGGGGCGCAGGTTCCAGACGAGGGCCGTCTCCGACCACGCACCCGGCGCCGGGAACACGGTCACACCCACCGAAGCGCTCCCGCTGAGCCTCGCGGAGACGCGAAATTTCGCGCTGCTGACGCTCGCGAGCGAGCCGAGATCGAAGCGCAAGTACGCGTCGCGCGTGAGGCTGAGATCGGAGTTGCTCTGCACCTCGAGCTCGCTCGCGGCGCCGAAGTTCGTCGCCGCGTACGTTCCGCCGCGCACGTAGCCGTCCTCGATCGGCGTGAGGGTAACGGCAGTTCCGGCCGGTGGCGGCGGAGGCGGCGTCGTCGGAACCGGCGGCGGGGTCGTCGGCTGCGGGGGAGGCGTGGTCGGCACGGGGGTCGGGGTGCCGCTGCTGCCGTATTCGTACGCGCCGATGTCGACGGTGCCCGAGAGGACGCGGGTGACGGCCGCGTCGAGCGCCGCGATGACGTGACGCGGCGGCTCGTAGCGCGCACTCGTTTCCGGTGACGGGAAGGCGTGACCCGAAGGCGACGGCGGATTGGAGATCCCGGCGTCGCGCAGCGGGCTCGACGACGAGAGCCGCAGATCGCCGCCCGCGACGTCGACGAAGCCGGGGCTCGAGCCCTGCCGCGTGTTGGTCCAGGTGCTCGGGACGGAGGTCGAGCCGCTCGTCGTCCAGTTGTTGCTGCCGGTCAGCACGCGGCCGTTGAGCCAGCTTGCGTCGGTGTCCTTCAGCACGGTGACGGCGCCGCCGCCCTGCCGGTACAGCGCGTTGCCGTGGAATTCGGCGCTTTCGATGCCGTCGAAGACCCGGAAGGCCGCCGCGGTCGAGGCCTCGCCCATGATGATGGTGTTGTTCATGAAGCGGAAGCGGCCCCAGGTCTGCCCGGTGCCGTCGCCGCCGATGCGAACGGCGTAGTGCGAGCGCGTCGGGAAGCGCTGGTAGAGCACGTTGCCGACGACGTCGGAGTCCTCGCGCTTGAGCCCCTCGTCCTGTCCGTCGGGGCCGATCAGCTCGAGCTCGTGGTAGTACGCGCCCTCGATCCAGTTGTAATCGATCTCGTTCCGCTCGGCGCGGCTCTTCACGTTGTTGCCGCCGTTGCCGTCGTGCACGTAGTTGTGGCGCATGCGGAACACCGCGCCCTGATACATGCTCTCGTCGGTCGCCATGTAGATCTGGTGCCGCGTGTCGCCGGAGCCCGAGCGATACACCTCGCTGTACTCGAGCGTGAGCGAGCCGGAGCCCGAGTCCGCGCCGAGGATTCCGTGCGACGGACAATCGTGGATCACCGAGTCCCGGATCGTGATCTCGTGGGCGTGGTGATACACGCAGCGCATCGAACCACCCGTCACCTCGAAGCCCTCGAAGACGGTATGATTTCCGGCCAATTCGATGGTGTTCGTGCCGCCGGAGAGCTTGGGCCGCGCGCCGTTCACGCGTACGCCCACGATCTTGATCTTGTTCGAGGCATTCCCCGAGCGCGTCAGTCGGATGTCGCCCGAATAGGTCGTGCCTCCGTAAACTTGAACTGTGTCACCGGGGTTCAACAAGGATGCGACCGCCTGCAGGTTCGCGTACGGCTTTCCAGGTCCTACTTGATACGTCGTCGCCGCCAGCTCCTCTTCGGCGATGGATTCGTCGAAGGCTGCTCCACAGCCCGCGCTCGCGAGCGCCAATACAATCGTTCCGGACGCGACTTGCAGACTCGTTCGAAAACTCATTCGATGTCCTTCCTTCTTCGCTTCGAGAGCGAGCAGGGTCTGACGGTCGGAAGGGGTGAAAGTTTGGCGAAAACGCCTCACCGTGACCGAACTGTGATGGAGGGATCATTTGTCTCGACGAGAACGAACCAATTCGAGGAGAGACAAACAAAAAACGTGCCGGGCGACTTCGCCTTCTCGCGATCACACCGGGGAGTGACGACCACGGCCACGCTCGCTGAAAATTTCCTGGATTTCGGCGCTCGGCTGGCGCGAGTCCCATGTTTTTGCGGTCGCCGGTGAGGGCTTTTGACGTCCCTCTCCTGGGTGCGAGAAGCTTGCGCACGGCCGTCATGCTTCCGCGCGTTCCACGAACTTCAGCGCAGGTTTGGTTCTTGGGCGTGAGCCTCGCGCTGTTCGTGGCGCCCAACGCTCGTGCAGAACCGGATCCCGTGCACGGCCCTGTCGACACGTGCCAGGTGCACTACATCCAGGACGCGCATTCGGACTGCGAGATGTGCGAAGTCCCGGCAGCGGCGCCGAGCGCGTGCAGCGAGCGCCTGGCTCCGCTCGGCTACACGAAGAAGTGTCGGACTCGGGGCAGTCGCCAGGGCTTCGGCGAAGTCTGGTGCTTCGATCGCCGTCCCACGGAGACCGCACGGAAGCGGTACACCGTGCTCGTCGCTCTCGCAGGGCTGGCCGTGGTGGCGGGGGCCGTCCTGTTCGCGAAGAGGATGCGCTCCAAGCTCAAGTAGCGCCGGCACCGGATCTCGCCGCTGTTCGCCGGCGCCCTCGATTTTGCCCCTTGACCGACAGCAGCTCGGGCGCTAGTTAACCCAAAGGTTAATTAACCTCCGGGTTTAATGAGAATGGACGCGCTCAGCAGCACCTTTTCCGCCCTGGCCGACCCGACGCGCCGGGCGATCCTGGCTCGCCTGGCGGAGGGCGAATGCACGGTGAGCGAGCTCGCCGAGCCGTTCGACATGAGCCTGCCCGCCGTGTCGAAGCACCTGCGCGTCCTCGAGCGTGCCGGCCTGATCGTGCAGCGGCGCGACGCTCAGTGGCGTCCCTGCCGCATCAGCGCGGGCCCGCTCAAAGACGTCGCCGACTGGGCCGAGCACTACCGGCACATCTGGGAGGAGCGGCTCGACAGATTGGACGAGTACCTGAAGGTACTGAAGCAGAAGGAGAAGAGGAGCCATGGTCGTCAGCAACGCAGTAAACAGTAAGAGCTTCGAGGTCACGACGCCGTCGGAGTGCGAGGTCACGATGACGCGCCTCTTCGACGCGCCGAGGCAGCTCGTGTTCGAGGCGATGACGAAGCCGGAGCACGTGAAGCAGTGGTGGGGTCGCCTCGGCGAGGGTTACTCGGTGCCCGTCTGCGAGATCGACCTGCGGGTCGGCGGCAAGTGGCGCTTCGTGAACCGCCATCCCCAGGGCGAAGTCGCCTTCTACGGCGAGTACAAGGAGATTTCACCGCCCGGCCGCGTCGTCTTCACCGAGATCTTCGAACAGTTTCCCGATACCGTCTCGGTCGTGACCTCGGTCCTCACGGAGGAAGGCGAGAAGACGCGCCTGACCGCTACGGTGCGCTACCCGACCAAGGAGGTACGCGACATGGTGCTCTCGACGGGCATGGCTCGCGGCGCCGGAATCAGCTACGACCGACTGGACGACCTGGTGCGGTCGCTCCAGCGATCGTGAGCCGTGTTCGCGGTTCTTCCGCGGGCGGATGACGCCCGGTGAATTTTCCTCGATCGGACGGCGTGGCGCCGGCCATGGTGGCTTGATGCAGAAGCTCGTGTCTTGGTTCGGCGCCGCCTTCGTTCTCGCGAGCATGGGTTGCGGCTCCCCGCAGGCGCCCGCCGCTCCGGTCGCGCCCGCCGCTTCGGACGCTTCGCCCGTGCGGCGGCCCACTGCGGCGGTCGTTCACGTGGAGGGCGAGCGCATCGTCGGTCCCGACGGCCAGCCGCTGGAGCTCCGCGGCATGTCGTTCGGCAATCGCGTGTGGCTCGACGATCGCATGCCGCGCGTCCACCACGACGAACGCGATTTCGAGCGGCTCGCCGCGCTCGGCATGAACGCCGTGCGCTTCTACGTGAACTACCGCACGCTCGAGAGCGACGAGGCGCCCGGCCAATGGCTCGCGGACGGCTGGCAGTGGCTGGACGACAACGTCGCCTGGGCCAAGCGGCACGGCGTGTACCTGGTGCTGAACCTGCACGTGCCGCCGGGCGGATTTCAATCGCTCGGCAAAGGCAAGGCGCTCTGGACCGATCCGAAGATGCAGGCGCGTTTCCTCACGGTCTGGCGGGCCATCGCCGAGCGCTACGCGACCGAGCCCACCATCGCGGGCCTCGATCTCTTGAACGAGCCGGTCGTGGAGAACGGCCCGGACGACTGGAAGTCGCTGGCGGAGCGCGCCATCGAGACCATCCGCGAGGTCGATCCGAATCACGCCATCTTCGTCGAGCGCTTCAACGCGATCCGCGGCGACTGGAGCGAGAACCAGGATCGCAACTTCATCCGCGTCTCGGACCCGAACGTCGTCTACGAGTTCCACTTCTACAAGCCCTTTCACTTCACGCACCAGAGCGCGCAGTGGGTCGACTTCGCAGCCGAGAAGCAGCGCTACCCCGACGAGAAGGTCGCGGAAGCGGAGTGGTTCTTGACCGAATACGCCACCGGCACCTTCAACAGTCCAAAGCTTCCCCCCGGTGACAGCGACTGGCGCTACTACGAGGGACTCGCGTTTCAGGTCACGAATCCCAGGCTCGTCATCGGCAAGCCGTCGCTCGCGTGCCAGCGCGCGGGCGCGGGCAAGGCGTACTTCGACGACATCGTGCTCGAGCGCCTCGACAAGGCGGGCAAATCCGTCGAAACGCTCTACCGCGTGAACCTCGAAACCACGCGCGGCTGGTACTTCTGGGAAAAGACGCCGCGCGGGGCCCGCGCGCTCGAGAAGCAGGGCCACGGCGACCAGTCGTCGCTCAGCATCACCGGCACCGTCGACGACGCGAACCTCGGCGCCGACTTCTTGCGCTTCCAACCCAAGCAGGGCGAGACCTACCGCCTGAGCGGCTGGATGAAGGGCGAGCGCATCCCCGCTGACGCAAGCTGCAAGATTCGGCTCGACTTCTCGAGCTCGAGCGTCCCCGTTCACTCACGCGGCAAGGCGTTCCTGGCGCAGGAGCTCGAGGCATACCTGGCCTGGGGCAGGCGCGAGAAGGTGCCGCTCTTTCTCGGTGAATTCGGCGCGATCCGCTTCGCCTTCGAGGACGATCGCGGTGGCGACCGCTGGACCGAGGACATGCTCGACCTCTTGCTGGAAAAGAAGCTGAGCTTCACCTACCACGACTACCACGAGGACCACTTCGGCCTGTTCCTGGGCGAAGGCTCGCTCCCCGAAGAGGCGCAGCTCAACCGGCCGCTCTACGAAGTCTTCCGCAGGAAGCTCGCGAAGAAGCCGTAACCGTTTCTTCCGAGACCGCTTCGCCGGCGTCACAATCTTCATTATTGATCCGCGCGCCTTCGCCGGCGACTACAAGGGCGACGGTATGGACGACGTTTTCTTTTACAGGGCCGGCGACTGAAGACGGCGGTTCAGCTCACGGCGAGGCCGGCGCGCAGCTCGCGCAGCCCGATGACTGGTTCGTCGTGCAGGGGGCTTCGTACGGAGAATACTTCCACCAGACCGCTCGCATTCCGTTGACGGACACGGGCGCCACGACCTGCACGTGTGGACCGTCGTCCGTGTTCGCTCTTGCTGCCGGATCGCCCACCAGGACACCCCCGAGCTCGAGCCAAGGCTCCCAGGTCTCGTCCAGCGTGCGAACGTAGAGGCGACTGTCCGGATTGTTACGAACCAAAACATCCATGCGCGACGCGCCGTAGGTTGCAACGGCCGGAGACGATCCCGGATACAGGCTTCCCCCCAAGCTCTCGAATTGGGTCTGCCAACTCCCGTTGTATTGAAGTTGCCAGGCCGCACCATCGCCGCCGTTGACGACCACGAC
>DASXWF010000798.1:0-5279 GCA_036503835.1 Polyangiaceae bacterium
AAGACGACGCAGCGACGAGCTCGCATCGAGCGCCTGCGCGCCAGCATGTTCCAGAACCCGAAGACAACGCGGGTTCGAAGCTCTCTGCCCGATCGCGGCGGCACGTTCACCGTCCGCCTCTCAGCGCTCACCGGGGCCAAGCGACCCCCGGGTGCCGGCGAAACGCACCGCGAAGTCGGCATCCGCGAAGCAATCGCCCGCGGCATCAAGTTCCGGCCAATCAACGTCACGCGAACGCAGAGTGGCCGCCTCGACGTGAACGACGGCAACAACCGCCTAGCCATAGCGCGAGAGCGAGGCGAGCAGTTCGTGCGCGTGCGGTTGAGTCACATCCGCGAGCGACGGCGAAAAATCTAACGCCTCACCCGAGGCGCACGGGACAACGGACCACCCGTCAACGGTCCGAATGGGCACGCGCCCCATGAGCGCGAACGGCCACAGCGAAACGGCCGAGAGGTATTCGCATGTTCGGATCTCGACATCAGAAGCTCTTCGACAAGGCCGGAGACGGCGGTGCGGGTGGAGGCGGCAACGATCCTCCCAAGGCATTCACCGACGAGCAGCAACAGGCGATCGGTCAGATCGTCAACTCGGCGGTCACCAGCCAGCTCAAGCGCTCGCTCGGCCCCGGTATCGCCGAGGCGCTCAAGGGCGTCAACTGGGCGGAGACTCTCAAGCTCGATGATGTCGTGAAGGAGCGACTCGACGAGCTGCTTCCTCCCGACGAGGCCGATCCCGATGCTGGAAGTGGCGGAGGCAAGGCTGGTGGAGGCAAGGCGGCAACTCGCCCCGATCCGCAAGTCGCAGCCCTGACGGCGCAAGTCTCCGAGCTCAAGACGGCGCTCGAGCAGCAGGCCACCAAGGCCAAGGCAGCCGAGGAGTCCGCGCGCGACGAGAAGGCCCAGGCGGCCCTCCGCTCCGCGCTTGCGCCCCATGTTCGAGCTGACGCGCTCGACATCGCGGCGAGCCATCTCTTCGTCGCTCAGAAGCGCATCGCCTTCGACGAAAATGGCACACCGCTCTTCACGGTCAAGCGCGCCGCGTTCGCGGGCGGACCGGAAGAAGACGTGCAGATGCCGCTCGCCGATGGCGTGCAGCACTGGATCAAGTCGAGCGAGGGCAAGTTCTTCGCGCCGGCACCAGGCGGACAGCCCGGCGGCGCGCCGAACGGCGGAGTCCCGCGCCGAATGAACCTCGGCAGTGACGGTCTGCCCCAGTACGACAAGCCGGCAACGACGGACGCCGAGAAGGTCCGTCGCGCACAAGAGCAAGCGCAAGCGCTCGCGGCGAAATACCCACACCTCGCCTGATCTCGCGCCCGCTGAGTTTCGAGCGGCGCCCTGACAACCAACGGCGCCGCTCTGCGCGGCCGCAGAGGACACCTCCATGACCGACACCCCGCAAACTCTCTCCCTCATCACTCTCGCCCAGCAGTACCGGGGCGACATCGTGCGCCAGATCAACCGGCGCGTGGTGCTCCTCAAGGTGCTCCGCATTCTGCGCGGCGAAGGCAAGAACGTTGCCTGGGTCGCGGAGTCGAGCGGACAAATCGCCGAGAACTACTCGGAGGGCGCCGACGCGGCGAACTTCGGCTCGGACGCGCAGGCATCGGCCACCCTCTCGTGGGGCCTTTACCGCGCGCCGATTCACGTGACCAAGCTCGCGATGGACGCTGCTCGCACGTCGAGCACACCCGTCGGCAACCAGGCGCTCTGGGGTCGCAACATCGTGAACTCCGCGGGTGCCCTTGCGGCGCTCGTCGAGGACGACGCCTTCAACGGCGCCGGCACCGGCACGCTGATCGCGGGCCTCGATGTCGCGATCGGTGATGACACGAACACCTACGCGACCATCGTTCGCGGCTCGAGCGCGTACTGGAAGCCGTACGTGGTCGACCCCGGCTCGGCGACGGCCGTGACGTTGGCTCAGCTCCGCACGGACATCGGCGCGATCTACGACAACTGCGGCGAGTCGCCCGATCTGGCGATTGCCCCGACCGCGGTGTTCAACAAGATCGCCGGGCTTTTCGACCCGAACCGGCGCTGGACGACGGTCAACACCGCGCGCGGCCAGATCACGCTCGATGCCGGGTACGAGGGCATCCAGGTCGACAACTGCATGTTCCTGAAGTCGAAGGACGCGACGGCGGGCCAGATCTACTACCTGAACTCGAACTACGTCCACTTCGAGACGCTGCCCGATGCGCGCGTTCCGAACGAGATCCTCGAGGCGGTCCCGGTGGACGACGGCTACGGAAGCCTCCCGCTCGACATGATGTTCGAGCCGCTCGCGAAGAACGGCCCGTCGAGCCGCGGCGAAACCCTCACGACGGTGCAGCTCGTCGTGACGAAGCCGAAGGCGTGCGGCGTCCGCAAGAACGTCGCGACCACGTAACCCGCGCTCCCGGACTGAAGGAAAACCAGCATGGCTTTCACCGTACGAAAGGCCCCGGACGCGATCATGTTCGCGCTCGTCGCGGCCTGGAACTACCGCCAGGAAGCGGCCGTCGCGTCGAGCTTCCACGCCGACATCACGCAGGTGACGAGCGGGGACTACACGGCCCCCGTCGTCACCAACGACACGCCCGCGCTGTCGATCGGGGCGGCTCCGACCGATCTGACCACGGTCATCTCGTTCACGAACTCGCTGAAGAAGCTCGTCAACCGGCATTTCGCCGATACGCGGGCCCACAACAGCGCCGTGAGTTCGGCCATTGCGACGGCCGACGGGACAGACATCACGACGGCCAACACCCTCGCCAACCAGATCAAGTCCGTCTACGGCACGCACCTCTCGGCCGCCAACGTGCACTTCAACAACGACGGCACGAACACGATCTCTGCGGCGAACGCGACCGACCAGGCGACCGCGATCACCCTGCTCACCGAGCTCCGCACGGACATCGGTGCGCACATCATCAATGCGACCGCTGGGGCGATGATCAATCTGACGGACGCCTGATGCGCCTGTTCAACCAGACCAAGAACGCGCTCGCCTGGAGCATGGGCGGCCAGTCCTTCACGTGCGAACCGTGGGGGCCGGTCGACATCCCGGACGAGCTCGTTCCGGCGGCAAAGTCGCGCGGGCTCCCGCTCGATGTCGCCGCCATGGCCCCGGAGGTCCGCGCTCAGGTTCGGGTTGCCGATGAGCGCGCCGCGGCAGATCAGGCGCCGCTACTCGCGCTCAAAGCCCAGGCCGAAAACGCCCAGGCCGGTGAGCGCGAGGCGAAGCGGGAGCTCGAGGCGATGAGCGTGGAGCTCAGCCGGGTTCGCGGAGAGCTGCGCGCGGCAAACGAGACCGTCGAGAGCCAGCGCGGCCAGCTCCAGCGCGTCACGGCCGACAAGGAAGCGGCCGAGCAGCTCATGAGCGCAGCCGAGCAAAAGGCGACGGCAGCGGAGGCCAAGGCCATCCGGGCCGAGGCGCTACTCGCCGAAAAGACCGAGAAGCCGAAGGCGAAACGCGCCGAAGCCTCGGGTTAGCCCGTGGCGTTCAACGCGTCGCAAAAAGCTCTGCTCCGCGGCTACCTCGGGTTTCCGCAGGCGTATCTCGACCTGAACTCGCGCTTCGAAAGCGCGATGGACACGGTCGGCAACGACTCGACGGCACAAGCGCGAGTCGAGGCCATCATGTCGGAGCTCGCAATCATCGACGCGGCGCTTGCCACGGCCGGGACTGCAACGGTCTCGACCGGAACGCTTGCCAAGGTCGACGAGATCGAATGGCATCCGGTCACGGCTGAGTCTCAGAGCGTGAGCATCGACGCTCAGGTCCGCGGGCGGATGCTGATCAATCGGCTGGCTGCGGCGTTCGGGTTCAAAACTGACGAGCTGCCTTCCCTGTACTTCTCGAAGGGCAGCTCCGGCGGCAACGAAATCGCGCTCGGGTAGCAGAATGACTCCGTCAATCTTCATCGCCTGCCCAATGCACGACGGCTGGATGCACCACGAGTGCGCGGGCGGCGTGCTCACGGCGATGCAGTCATTCGACTGCACTTGGTCGCCGCTCGTTGGCACTGGGCTCGCGAGGCAGCGCGACCTCTTGCTCGCGAAGTTCCTAGAGTCGGACTGCACCCACATCCTCTGGGTGGACTCCGACATCGGGTGGCGCGCGGGCGACGCGCAGAGCCTGCTCGACACGGGCAAGGACTTCGTCGCCGGGTGCTACTGCCGCAAGCGGTTTGGCCCGGATATCCCGGTGAATCTCACGGGCACGGTCGAGGGCGACCTCTACGAGTGCACGCACGTCCCGACCGGCTTCTTGCTCGTCACGCGCGCCGCTGTCGAGCGGATGGTCGAGCACTTCCGACCCACCATGACCTACCGCGACGACTTGCTCGGGCGGAGCGAGGTCGTTTCGCTCTGCACCCAGGTAGTCGGCGAAGGGACGGAGGATCTGAGTTTCTGCCGGCGCTGGCGTGAAGTCGGCGGCCGGATTTGGCTACACGGCAAGATCCAGGTCGGGCACTTCGACGGGAACACCTGCTTTATGCCGAACCTCGGCGAACTCCCCGGGCGTGCATCGTCGGCACGACTGTTGACGCCAGCCGCCGCCGAATAGCGACCGCCCTCGGGTCACAGCATGTTCCTCGCCGACACCTACCGCGCCATCGCCTACGCCGCTCGGGCGATCCCGGGGGCGCAGTTTGGGTTGCGGGAGCATTCGATCACGCTGGTCCGCAAGTACACGAACGGCTCTCCGCGCACCGTCGTCGGTAGCGAAGAGATTCCAATCGTCGAGGGCTCCGGCCAGAACCCGAAGTTTCGCCTCCTCAGCGAGGAAGAGCGGACGCTCGGCGGTCTGCCGGAGGGCGCGGCCGAAGTGGCCAACATCACCCCCGCATTCCCCGGCGGCGGCACCGACATCGCGCTCCTTCGCGGCGACGACCTCCAGCAAGGCGACATGCAGTGGTTTCGCGTTGTCGGCCCCATGTACCCGCGCGGGGCGAACTTCGCGCTGATTCAGGTCAAGCAGGATCACGCGACGCACATCGTCATGCGGATCAAGCCGACTGAGCTCGAGGCTGTGGGCCCGTGACGGCCGCTCAGTCGCTCTACCGCAAGTTCGGCGCTCTCCAGCTCCCGCTTGCCGAGTCCAGCGAGACCGACCTTGCAGCGCTCGATCCGGCGCGAGACATCCTTCTCGACCTGTTCGCCGTGGCGCTGAACAGCGAACTGGCCCCCGTTTGGGACTGGCCGGCGCAGATGACGATCCTTCAGGGATCGGCGCCAGTTCAGCAAAAACTCCCCTCGCTCCCGGAGCCGGAAGTGCTCCAGCAGATG
>DASXWF010000799.1:0-3605 GCA_036503835.1 Polyangiaceae bacterium
CCGCCGGTACCGGCCGTTCCGCTCCCGCCCGTTCCCGCCGTCTCGGAGCCACCGACGGCGCCCGAGCCGCTGCCCGAATCGCCGGCCTGAGCGTTCGTGCCGCCCTGGCCCGCGTTCACTCCCGTGCCGGCGCTGCCGCCCGTCGCGGATGCACCTGCGCCGCCGCCTGGTGAGCCGCCCGTACCCGATCCGGCTTTCCCGCCGGTTGCGTTGCCGCCGGTCGCGTTGCCGCCGGTCGCGTTGCCGCCGGTTGCGTTGCCGCCGGTCGACCCGCCGCTGCCACCCCTGCTTCCACCAGTGCCGCTGCCGCTGACGGCGCCCGTGCCTCCCGTCGGATCGTCGTCGTCCGCCTTCTCGGAGGAGCAGGCGACGACGCCCAGGGCGAGGCAAGCACAAGTGGCGGAAAGAAGGAGTGCTCTGTACATGGCGAAGGTCCTCGTCGGCCTCGAACGACTCGTTTCGGAAAGGTCATCGAGGTTACTTTGCGGTCCTCGCTCCGTCCAGCCGAGGGGCCGTCAACGGACGTGGACGGAGCGCCCTGATGTTCGCATTTCAGTCCTCCGTTTCACCGGGGTCATGAAATTCAGCCTCGGAGTACGCGCTTCACCGGTACGCCCGACACCTTCAAGCTCCGATCGCGGGCCGCTTCTCGGTGCGCTCGAGCCAGGCGACGAGCCCCTGGGCGTTGAGCTCGAGGTCGCTCGCGAGCACACGGTCGACGAGCGCAGCGGGCTCCGCGAGGCCGTGCGCCCGCGCGCGCTCCACGAGATACTCCCGCAGCGCCGAGCGAATCCGCTCGTGTCGATGGGGCGCGGCGGCGTGCTCGCGCGCCAACTCGACGAAGCGCTCGATCTGTTCGCGCAGCGCCCGAGCCAGAGCCGGAGCGCCCGAGACGCGCCCGTAATGGGTCAGGTACACCGACTGCGGGTCGAGCTCCACGATGCGTCGAACGGATTCGAGCAGTTGTTCGGGATCGAACTGCGTGGGCGTCGTGGTGGGCAGAATGAACGCCCCCGCGTCGCTGTCGAGCTCCCGATACGAAAGGCCGAAGGTATCCCCCGAGAACACCGCGCGAGCCTCGGGATCGAACAGCACTTGGTGGTGCATCGCGTGCCCCGGCGTGTGGAGAACCAGGAGCTCGCGCCCGCCGAACGGCACGCGCTCGCCGTCCGCGGTGCGATGAATCCGCTCCTCCGCGATCGGGACCAGCTTTCCGTAGAGTCGCTCGAACGCCTGCTGACCGTAGACCGCGATCGTTGCGGCCTCGAGCCTGGCCGGAGCCACGAGGTGAGGTGCGCCTCGCGGGTGGACGATCGCGCGCGCCCGCGGCAAGCGCTCCAGCAGCGCTCCCGCGCCGCCCGCGTGGTCGAGGTGCACGTGCGTGAGGAACAACCAGTCGACCGCCGCGGGATCGATTCCGAGCCCGGACAGCGCGCGCAGGACGAGCGGCACCGACGCATTCGCGCCCGCGTCGATCACGACGGCGCGTCCCGCGTGCTCGAGCACGTGGACGGACGCGAACCCCGGCCGAACGTACTCCGCGTCGATGGTGGTGACGCCGTCGGGGTGCGAGATCCAGGGCGCGCGAAGATCCGCCACGGGCTCGAAACGTACCATGGACGTCCTTCCTCGCCGCGGCGCGGGCGCGCCTTGTCTTGGAAAGCGCGCGCCGGTACTGTTCCGCCTCATGAGGGTCAGTGCGCGCTGGAGTTGGCTGCTGTTGCAGGGCTTGGCGATCGTCGCCGGAGTGAGTTGCGGCTCGAGTTCGGACGACCCGAGCGAGACCGGCGGGACGAGCGGAGTCGGTGGCGGAGGCAGTGCAGGGAAGGGCGGCGCCGGCGCGGGCAAGGGCGGCACGAAGGCGGGTGGCGGTACTTCGAACGGCGGTACGGCGGGGAGCGCGGGCGCCGGTCGTGGCGGTTCGGGAAATGGAAAGGGCGGCACCGCATCGGCGGGGGACGCCGGTGACGGTGGAGCAACCGAGGGTGGGACCGGCGGCAGTGCGGGCGGAGCGGGCGTCCCGAATGAAGGCGGCGCAGCTGGTGCAGCGGAAGCGGGCGGCACGGCAGGAGCATCCGGCGGCACGGCAGGAGCGTCCGGGGGCGACGCGGGCGGCGCCGGCGAAGCCGGAGCTGGCGGAGCGCCTTGCGTGACGGGCAGCGTGTCGAGTCCCGGACCGAGCTGCACGGGGCTCGCGGCGACGTGCGGCGACGGCGGCGCTTCGGATTGTTGCGCCGCGGCGCGCATGAGCGGCGGCGAGTTCCTGCGCAGCAATGACGAGCGCTATCCTGCGACCGTCTGCCCCTATTCCCTCGACCTTTACGAGGTCACCGTGGGTCGCTTCAGAAAGTTCGTCGAAGCGTATCCGGGCAATACCCCTGCGGCCGGCAGCGGAAGAAACGCGAACGATGAGGCGGACCCCGGGTGGGACGCGGCCTGGAACGCGAACCTCCCCGTCGATCGGGCGGCTTTGGAGAGCCAGGTCAAGTGCGGCTACCCGGTGTGGACCGACACTCCGGGTGCGAACGAAACCAGGCCCATGACGTGTTTGACCTGGTATGTCGCCTTCGCGTTTTGCGTCTGGGACGGAGGCCGCCTCCCGACGGAAGCGGAATGGAACTTCGCCGCCGCGGGCGGTGACGAGCAGCGCTACTACCCCTGGTCGAACCCGCCCGGGGACATGACCATCGGCGAAGCGCATGCGAGCTATTACGTCGATGACACGCAGCAGTGCCGGGGTGACGGCGTGGACGGCTGCCAGGTCACGGACTTCGTCCCGGCCGGGAGCAAGGCCGCCGGCGCGGGACGCTTCGGACACACGGACCTCGCCGGCAACGTCTGGGAATGGACCAGTGACTACTGGGGCGGCTATCCGAATTCGTGCGACGACTGCATGAACCTCGAGCCAAGCACCCTGCGCATGGTCCGCGGTGGCGGGATCGACACCGGGCCCACCGAAGTCTGGACTGGCTATCGAGACAACGGGACGCTTCCCCATCACGTCGACGCTTGGACCGGCGCGCGCTGTGCCCGACTCGCCGGGCCGCCGTGAGGCCTACGGCATGCGCGCGTCGAGGTGCCCGACGCGGTCGCTCGGCTCAGTCGCGGTCCAGGCCCAGCCGCCGGTAGAAGACCAGCATCCCCACCGGCAGGCCCGAGAAGACCAGCCACGCCCAGACGGGCGCACCCGTGAAAATGCTCAGGCCGATGCCCAGGCCCAGGGTGAGCGCGGTCACGAGCCCGCCGATCCTCACCAGGACGTACAGCAAGCGAGAGGGCCCGCGCGCTTCGGCTTGTCGCTTCCCCTGGAGGAACAGCAGGGGTCCCACAGCGCCCGTCATCTCGAGCAAGAACGCCATGATCGCGCTACCGAACCCGCGATGGGTGAGTGTGGCTTCGGCCGGGTCCGAAGGATCGACGAAGCACGGGACCTGCGCGCCGGGACCGAGCCGCACGAGCTCTTCCGCGCCGCTGCCGTCGAAGGTTCCGTCGCTGAAGTCGTAGCGGGACGACCGAAACTCGCGCCCGGCCATCCGGTATCGGTACGAGACGTTCAAGGTCGTCGTCGTCACGTCGTGGCCTCGCACGCGCCGGGACCGCTGCTC
>DASXWF010000800.1:0-3942 GCA_036503835.1 Polyangiaceae bacterium
CGGAGAGCGCCGCGTCGCGAGCAAGCTGGAGAAGTGGGAGACCGAACAGAACCCGGGCAGCAAGATGCGCACCGAGGAGATGCTGCTCGTCGCCTACGCCGCCGACCGGCAGCTCGAAGCCCTCGACAAGCACCAGCCCGATCGGAACTGGGAGCCCATCGCGACGCGCCGCGCGATCCATGACCTCGGCCTCGTGCAACACGTCCTCGAATACTTGCGGAAGCGATGATCTGGGAGCGGACCACGAAGTTCGACCGCGACTGCGCGGCCCTCGCCGACCGCCACTACTCCCGGCGCAAGGTGGGCTCACCGCAGTTCATGCCGCCGGGCGAGACCATCGTGCTCAAGGCGCCCGGCGCCGTCTTCGGCTGGTGGCGCCCGCATCCTCGCTCGGGCATCAAGCAGATGAACGGCCTCGACGGCTGGACCTGCACGATCTTCCGGAACGAGACCGAGCAGCTGTCGAGCGAGATGATCCTCGACGCCGAGCGCTTCATCACCGACTGCGGCCCCTCCGGACTCATCACCTACGTCTTCGACAGCAAGATTCGAAGCGTAAACCCCGGCGCCTGCTTCAAGGCTGCGGGCTACCGGCGCACGGGGCGCAGCGCCGACAACCGGAAGACCCTCCTGCAGAAGCCGTGGCGGCTGGTCGAGGCGGCATGACCGGCCTCGATCGCAGCCTCTATACCCCGAGCGATTGGGGCAACCGCTTCCATCAGGCGACCTCGGGCGAGGTGCTCGGCGGCGGCGCGGCGGGCATGGGCAAGAGCATCGCTCTCTTGTGGGACCCGATCGTGAACCAGGCCGTGGTGGAGCACGCGCGTGCGACCGGGCAGCTCCTCGACCAGCTACCGGACTGGCTCGCCGATCTCTGCCGCAAGCATCCGATCCGGATGGGCGAGAGCGAGGGGCACGCGCTGCACATGCGGCGCACGATGCCGCAGCTGCTCGAAACCATCGACCGCGCCGAGCGCATGTTCCCGAAGTTCGATCCGGGGGCGCAGTATTCGAAGGAGAACCACCGGTGGACCTTCGGCTCGGGCTACAAGTACACCTTCGGGCACTGCCGGGAGTGGAACAGCCACACCGACTACCTCTCGAAGCAGTACACCGAGCTGCTGCTCGATGAGGCCTTCCAGTTCGAGCAGCACCAGTACGACGAGCTCGAGGCGCGCGTCCGGAGCGGCGATCCGGTGCTCCGGCACCTCAAGCGCACGCGCCTCTGCAGCAACCCCGCGCCGGGCTGGCTGAAGGAATACTTTGTCACGCCGGAGCCGAAGGGCAACGTCGAGCTGAAGCGCAAGGTCGTCGACCCCATCACGGGCGACTACGAATGGAAGACGCGGCTGTTTCTGCCGGCGCGGCTCGACGACAACCCCGACAAGGCCTTCGTCCGCGACTACAAGTTCAAGCTGCTCGGCAAGCCCGCGCACATGCGCGCGCGCTACCTCTACGGCGACTGGGACTCGATGGAGGGCGGCTACTTCGAGGACGACTGGAACCCGGCCGTCCACGTCATCGAGCCGTTCAAAATCCCGCGCGAGTGGCCCAAGTTCCGTGCAATGGACTGGGGCTACAAGGCGCCCGGCACCATCGGCTGGTTCGCGATGGATCCGGATGAGAACCTGTACCTGTTCTACGAGTTCAACTTCCGCCTGATGCGCGACGCCGAGGTCGCGCAGCGCGCCATCGAGATCGAGAAGAAGTTCGGCTTCTGGAACGAGCGCCGACGGCAGAGCAGGCTCACGGGCGTCGCCGACACGCAGCTCTGGGAGGAGCGCGGCGACAGCGGCAAGAGCAAGGCGGCCGTCTTCGGCGACCACGGCGTCTTCTGGCAGCCCGCCGACAAGGCCTCGCTCCAGCGCGGCGCCGAGCGCATCACCGAGCGGCTTCGGGACTACGACGAGAAGAGCTGCCCCGGGCTCATGGTCTTCGAGGGGTGTAAGAAGACCCGCGAGATGTTCTCGGGCATCGGCATCGACGAGAACGACGACACGCTGCCCGACAGGAAGAGCGACAAGAAACACTGGCTCGATATGCTCGCGTACGGCTGCGCGCGCGCGAGCCGAGGGCGCGGCAGCATCCCGATGGAACTACACGAGTTCGACAAGGCCGAAAACGACAACGACGAGGAGCCCGTGCGCATTTCGGGTTCGTTTGGGTACGGTAGCGGCTGATGGCTCCGGACGTCGTTGCCCGCTTCTGGGCGAAGGTGGAGAAGACCGACGCCTGTTGGCTCTGGACCGCAGGAAAGGACTGGGATGGGTACGGCCTTTTCAGTCTCCCGCGCGGCCTGTTTGGCCGGGCCCGCTCCGTACGAGCAACCCGCTTCGTCTGGGAACTGCACCATGGCGCCCCGCCGGGTAAAGCGCTGGTGTGCCACCGCTGCGACACCCCCGCCTGTGTGAACCCAGCCCATCTCTTCCTGGGCACTCCGAAGGACAACTTCCACGACTGTCTCGCCAAGGGGCGCTATTCCCCGAAGGGGGCCGGCAATGCGGCGGCAAAGCTCACGGCCGAAGACGTCGTCAAGATCCGAAACCTGTACGCGAGCGGCGGCTGGTCGCAACAGGCCCTAGCGCACATCTTTGGCGTCAAACAGACAGCCGTAAGCAACGTCGTCAAGCGGCGAACCTGGGCGCACGTCCCGGACAACGACGCCGCTCTTTGCAAACTCAAGAGGCCCCATGCCGCGTGACAGAGAAGACCGCGAGGGCGCAGAGCCCGCGAACGACAACGACGAGAGCCTCTTCGAGGTTGGCCAGGAGAAGCCGACCGAAGGGGACTTCTCTTACGACGAAGAGCAGGTCAACCTCGTCGCTGACTTCAAAAAAGACCCTCGCGGGCGAGAGGCGCTGAAGCGTCTGGCGCAGCAGTGCCTCGGCGACTTCGAGGCGGCGTGGGAGGCGACCGACAAGTTCCGCAAGAACATGGCGGACATCTGGAAGCTCTTCAGCGGCGTGCTCGATCCGAAGGCTCCGCCCTTCGAGAACATGGCGAACGCACACGTGCCGATCCTGATGGAGAACACTATCCGGATGGCTCACAGGCAGGCATATGAACTATTCGGTAACTGGACCCAGGTATTCGGGGTTACGCCCATTGGCCCAGATGATGAGCGAACAGCGAAGCTACTTTCTCTGCACGGAAACTGGCAGATCCGAAAGCGCATCAAAGACTTCAAGCGACAGGTGGGGCACCGAGGTCTTCTCATCTTCGATCTATTCGGTGACGTCACTTGTCACTCATATTGGGACCCCCAGCGTCGGAGTAATCGACACGAGATTCTGACGGCGAACGAGTTCGTGTGCGCCAACACGCACGTCTCGACGATGCCCGACTACTCGGACACCTCTTGGGTGGCGAAGGTGCTCTACATGGACGGGCACGAGCTCCGGAAGATGGAGGGCACCTGGGAGGACCTCGACACGACGCTCAAGCAGCTGCCGCCGGCGTGGGACGAGGGCACCATCAGCCACGAGCTGCGCGACATGGTGGACAAGAGCCTCGGCGTCGACTCGACCGCCTACCAGAAGGGGCAGTACCGGCTCATCCAGTACGAGGGCTGGCTGAACCTGCCGGGGCAGGAGCGCGACCGCTACTGCAAGCTGGTCATCGACCTGCAGACGAGCACGGTGCTCTCGCTCGCCATCCACGAGCGCGTCGACCCCTACGAGAAGCGCCGCTACGAGTTCCAGATGAAGGAGCTCGAGCGCTACCGTGCGGGGCAGCAGGAGGTCGCGGCCTTCCAGCAGGAGCTGCAGGCGGCGCAGGCGAGCGCCGTCGCGCTCTCGCAGCCGCTCGCCGGTCAGGGTGACGCGCCGACCCAGGCGATTCTCGCCGCGCGCCAGCTCGCCGAGATGCCGCCGCCGCCCGAGCCCGTGATGCCCGACTGGATGATGGGCAACCCCCAGGCGGAGCCCGAGCCCCCGGCGACGG
>DASXWF010000801.1:0-3477 GCA_036503835.1 Polyangiaceae bacterium
GACGGCGGCTAGCTGCCGCTGACGCAGCGCGCGCCTGTGCGCAGCTGCGACCCGCGCGGGTTCACAGTTTCCTTGTCGGCACCGTTCTTAACTTGTCGTGAGCTTCCATGCAACCCCTCTCCGGTCACTTTGTTGGATCGCACGCGTGAGCAGATTGTCGAAACGGGAGGCGGCGTCTCGCCGGTGTCGACGTGCAGTTTCTTCGTCGCGTTTTTCTACGCGTTCACGCGCTCGGGTGTCCGCGTATTTCGGACGAGGGGCGCAGGAACGAGGAAGAGGAGCTCGATGTGTGGCGTATCCTGCTTTTGGATGGCTGGTCCCGTGCTTCGTTCCGGGCGCGTCTCGCGCCGAGGTCGGTGGGCGTGGGTCCTGCTCAGCGTGACGCCGCTCCTTGCGTGCCGGAGTCAAGAGACCAGGCCGCAAGCCACGCAAAGCTCGCGCTCGGAGCCCGTCAGCTCGTCCGTACCGAGTGTCGCGTCGCCGCCACCGAGCGCGGTGTCGTCTTCGGCCGCGCCGGCAACACCTGCAACGTCGGCAGGAACCTCGGCGCCTTCCGCGGCGGTGCATTGCAAGGCGCTGGAGCGCAAGGGCAGCGTTTCTCTCGGCATCGTGCGCGAAGAGCTGGTCTGGGTCGCGGCCGAGCGGGGCTACGTCTACCTGCTCGGCTACACGCACCGGCTCGCCCGCGTGCGCTTCCTCCGCGTCTCGAGGGCCGGAGGTGAACAGGAAACGCTCGTCGAGCAGAAGGGTCTCGGCGAGCCGAGCGAGCTCGTTCTGCGTGACGGCGCCGCGTACTACACGCAAGGCGGTAGCCTCTTTCGGCTCGGCCCCGAGCCTTCTGCGAGCGTCACGCTGCATCGCGCAGCCGACTCACCGGTCGCCGTTGACGGCGACCGTGCGTTCTTCGTCGATTGCGACCGCCCGGGTAAGAGCGATCATTTGGTCGAGCAGCCGCTCTCCGGCGGCGAGGCTCGCACGCTCGCCGAGCTCCCGCACACGCCGGGCACCCGTTGCAGCTACAGCAGCGTCGTGGCGGACGCTCGCGAGGTCTTGATCGCGGATTGGAACGGCCACCTCGTTCACGCAGTGTCGCGTGCCGACGGCGCGGTTCGCGAGCTCGTGAAGCAGCGCGGCTTCGTCGAGGATCTGATGCTCGAGACCGACACCGTGAGTTTCCTCTCGAAGCGGGGTCTCGAGCGCATGGACCGCACCGGCGCAAACTCCCGAATCCTGCTCGCTTCGGAGTCCGTGAGGGCGCCGTATTCGAGGGCAAAGCTCCACGGAGGCGAGTACTGGCTTCACGACGACATCGCGTACACCACCGTGACGCATCTCTTCCGCCTCCCGTACCAGGGCGGAACTCCCCAAGCGATGGCCACGTACAAGGTAGCGGAACCGACGCTCGACACACCCGGGGACGAACAGCTCGTAAGCTTCGGCGTCGACGACGAATGCGCTTACTTCACGCGCAAGCGCCACGGACAGCCCCTCGAGCTCCTCGCCCGAGCACGCTAACGCCTTCGGTTTGCGCGCCTTTCGCGCGCCGCTCGCAAAACCTATGAAACTACACGAGCTTTTCCAGCAGCGTCCTCAGCTCCCCCTGCTGCGCCGCCGTGAGCCGTCCGAGTCGCGCGCTGAACGCCTCCGCGAGCAAGGCGAGGCCGCGGGTCATCACCCGGCGGCCATCCGCCGTCAGTGACAGCTTGTAGCGGCGGAGATCGGTGCAATCGATCTCGCGCTTCACCAGGCCTGCGGCCTCGACGCGCTTCACGTACACCGTAACGCTCGGCTTCGGGATGAGGAGGGCTTCGGCGAGGGCGGCCGGGTGCGGGTGCGTGTCGAGCTCCGCGAGAAGAAACAGCTCTTTGACCTCGAGCCCGAGCTTCTGAAGGGCGGGGGCCACCTCCGCGAGGACGGTTGCGACGAGGCGGTAATGGAGGGACCACAGCTTCGTGACGTCGATTTTGCCCATGGAAAGACTTGCGGTCCGTTAGTTCAATCCTAAACAATCTCGAGCCGGAACTAACAGAATCTGGAACCAACTGTACCACGGAGGATTCTCATGGCACTCGATCATTACGTGACCCTCGGGCGTTCGGGCTTGCGCGTCAGCCCGTTGTGCCTCGGCGCGATGACCTTCGGCGAAGACCTCGGTTGGGGATCGTCCGTCGAGGAATCGCAGCAGATCATGGATCGCTACCTCGCCGCCGGCGGCAACTTCATCGACACTGCGAACTTCTACACGAAGAGCCATTCCGAAAAGATCATCGGCGACCACATCGGCCGCTACCCGGAGAAGCGGGACCGCCTCGTGATCGCGACGAAGTTCAGCGGCAACCTTTATCCTGGCGACCCGAACGGCGGCGGCTCCGGTCGAAAGTCGATCATCAAGGCCTGCGAGAACTCCCTGCGCCGCCTGCAGACCGACTACATCGACCTCTACTGGCTCCACTGCTGGGACGTGAACACCCCCATCGACGAAACGCTGGCTGCGCTCGACGATCTCGTCCGTTCCGGAAAGGTTCGCTACCTCGGCGTCTCCGACACGCCTGCCTGGAAGATCGCGCAGGCCAACGTCACGGCTCAGCTTCGCGGTCTCTCACAGTTCGTCGGCCTGCAGATCGAATACTCCCTGCTCGAGCGCAGCGTGGAGCAGGAGCTCGTGCCCATGGCGCAGGAGCTCGGCCTCGGCATCACCCCCTGGTCACCCCTGAAGAGCGGCCTGCTCTCCGGCAAATACACGCGCAAGAACGCTTCCGATACGAAGCCCGACCGCGCCGCCTTCATGGCCCACCTGCTGAACGAGACCACGTACCAGCTCGTCGACGAGCTCGAGGTCGTGGCGAAGGCGCACGACGGCAGCGTGGCCGGGGTCGCGCTCGCGTGGCTGCGCCAGCGTCCCGGCGTCACCTCCACCATCATCGGCGCGCGCCGCGCGAACCAGCTGGAAGACAACCTGAAGTCGCTCGACGTGAGCCTGACAGCGGCGGAGCTCGAGCGCCTCGATACCTTGACCAAGCCGAAGTTCGGGTTCCCTCAGAGCATGCAGCCGATCTTCCCCGCGATCACCAACGGCGGCACGAGCGTGAACGGCGTGCAGATGCCGCCGTCCGGGTTCGTGATGGAACAGGGCGGCAAGCCGTACTGAAGGGTCAGCGGGAACGCGCGAGCGCAACTTCCGCGTTGCGCAAGGAACCTACGGGGACGAAGTCGTCAGCGCGCCTCGAGCGCGCGCAGCGCCCGGCGCGCGAGCAGCCGCGCGGCGAAGCGCGCTCCGAAATGCCAGGCCGCACTGGTCAGCGCCGCCACCGCGACCCCGATCAACGCTTGCTCCAGCGCTCTCCACAGCGCGACGTTGCCTCCGAGCAGCACGGCGGCGGCGCCCCAGCGCAGCGTTCTCGCCGTGCGGGTGGCCTTGCGGAGCTCGTCGTTCGCCTGCTCCGTCGCTTCGCGCAGCCGCTCCACGACCCGCTGCTG
>DASXWF010000802.1:0-2660 GCA_036503835.1 Polyangiaceae bacterium
CCACGTTGATCCAGACTGCACGCCGAAGGCTTCGTTTCATCGAATTCGCGGGGGGACGGCCCGGGGGAGCCTGCAGAATACCATCGCAGTACCGAGCGGAAAGCTCGACAGTGCGGCGCACGGCGTGGAATGCTTCCGCCCGCGATGATCCCCCGCTCGACCGAACTCCCTCTGGTGCTCTTGGTTGCGAGCTTCCTCTTCGGCTGTGAAGGGGAAGCCAAGAAGGAATCCGCCGCGGCCGCGCCGAGCGCTTCCGCGGCAGCCGCCGCTCCCACACCCACTCCGACTCCGACTCCGCCGCCGCCACCGAAGCCGCGTGAGGATTGCCCGGAAGGATCGAGCGGCATCGGCACGTCGGCGGAGCCCTGCAAGGGCAGCGGCGACGCGCGCATGATGGAAGTGAAGTGGACCGGCAAGACGACCGACGAAGGTCCGAAATTTCAGGTCACGAACAAGACCAAGAAGTCGATCCTGTTCGGTTCGGTCGCAGCCTACTTTTACGACAAGGCAGGCAAGCAGCTCCAGGTCACGCACGGCGGTAAGCCCCGCCCGATGCAGATCTGTTCCGGCAACATCTTCGCCGGCGCCGTGAAGCCAGAGGAAAAGATCTTCGTGTTCTTCTCGTGCGTGAAGAAAGACCACGTGCCCGAAGGCACCGCCACCATCGAGGCGGAGGCCAAGACCGTCGGTTTCTCCGACGAGTCCGGCGAGAAGAACGAGTACTACTGGTCGAACCTCGACCTCGTGCCCGACGAGCGCCCGAAGGGCGGCCTGAAGGCGAAGGGCAAGAAGAAGTAGAGCTTCGTGCTTGACCGAGCGCTGACAGCAAGCGCGCTGCTCACGCTCGCGGCGCTCGGGTGTTCGAATCCCGCGACCGTGCCGCGCGCGGCGGCGACGGCCGCGAAACCCGAAACTACGGCGGGGACGGCGCTCGCGTCGCGTTCCGTGCCCGCCGCTGCCACGAGCGCGAGCCCGAAGGCGGCCGGGGCTCCGGCGCTCTGTGCGCCGGATGCTCCAGCCGGCGCATTCGCGTCCACCGAGTTCACGAAGCTCCACGTCGGTCCCGTGCGCTCGGCGGCGGTCGGTACGCCTCCGCGGGCGGCGATCTGGTCGGGACGTACGGCTACGATCTTCGAGGGCGAGAGCGCGCGCGAGCTTCCCGCTCCACGCTTGCCGGAAGGCGCCGCCGTCGAGATCTTTTTCGGGCGCGACAACCAGCCGCGCTTGATGGGATTCGTCCCGGGCGAGCCCGGTAAGGAAGTGCCGGTCTACCTGCGCTTTCGCCAGGGAGTGTTCCGGCCCGAGCCGAGCGAGCTCGGACCGCTCGGCGCACCCCGCGGTGCGCTTTACGGCGTGCTCGGCTTCGACGATCCCGAGGTGGTGTGTCGTCCGAGCGAGCTCTGCCTGGTCAAGCGCATCACGGGGTGGGGGAGAGTCGCGGCGCACGCCGCCCCGGTGCGCGTCGTGCTGCGAAGTGGCAGCGTTTTCGCGCTCCACGACGGACACGTCGAACGGCTCGGCGAGCGCGGTTGGTCCGCGCTCGAGCCGGCGCGCGCGTTCGACCACCCGCTCGACGCCTGGCTCGCGCCGAACGGCGAGCTCTGGATCGTCGATCGCTCTCTGACGGGCCTGTTCCGGCTCAAGGATGCGAAGTGGGAGGCGATCGCGTCTCCAATCCGCGAGCCCCGCGCGATCTTCGGACGTTCGGAGCGCGCGATCTACGTCGTGGGCTCGAACGGAGCCGCCGAGTTCGACGACACGCGCTTCCACTGTGTGCGTGGCGTTTCCGAGCCGCTGCATCTGGCGCTCGCCGTCGGAAACGACGTGTGGCTCGCGGGGGAGAGCGGCGTGTACCGAAATGCGGGCGCTGCTAAGGCCGCGCGGTAGCCAGACCCGAGGCCGCTCCCGCCTCGCCCTTCCAAACGACGAACGCGGCGTTGTCGGTGGAACCAGCTGCGAGCAGCACGGCGCTGTAGTCCACGCCCGGCAGACCCGACAGCCGTTCCAGGATCTCGGAGCCCTTGCTGCCGGGGAGGGAACACTCCGACCCGTTTCGATCCACGAAGACCCAGAACACGTCTTCCTGGTAGGGCCCCTGGTCGGTCGTGATGATGCCAATCGCGCACAGGTCCGCCCAGCGCACGCTCCGCTGAGTAGCTCCGGATACCGACCACACCCCTTCGGAATCCGTACCGAAAACCGGCTCGATCGGCCGCTTCCGAACCGTCGCCCAGAAAAGCAGCCCGCCTAGCAGGCCGGCGAGAGCGAGCGCGGACCACCAAGTCTGGAGCGCGAGGTAGAGCACGCACGCCAAGAACCATGCCACTGCCAGCCCCTTACAGACGATTCGCAGCAGATTCACGTTTCCTCCGATCTTGGTCAGACAACCAACATTATTGGTTGTGCAACCAAGATTCATCCTTGTCAAGGCGCCGGCGCAGGCCCATCCTCCCCCGCGTGACCCGGGCATCGAATTCCGCGGAGAGACGCGGTCAGATCGTCGAGGGGCTGCTGGCCGTGATGGCGCGCGAGGGCTACGAGGGCGCCAGCATCCAGGCCATCGGCAGGGCTGCGGGCCTCGCCCCCGGCCTCGTCCACTATCACTTCGACACGAAGCAAGAGATCCTGGTCGAGCTGATCGAAACGCTCACCCGGCGTCT
>DASXWF010000803.1:0-2293 GCA_036503835.1 Polyangiaceae bacterium
ATGCGACGCGTAAGACTTCCTGCGCGTGGTCGGCGCGCGCGATGCTCCTTGCCACCATCTCGACGCGCTTGTCCACGCCGTCCTCGTGAACCTGATCGTGCAGGTCGTGGAGCAGCGCGCTGATCTGCCGCTCGGCCACCCGGCCGTCGCACGCCGACAACACGACGTGCTCGAACGCCTCACGTTCGGTGGCGTCGAACTCGCCGTCCGCCGTCGCGACGAGGTACGCGCTCTCGACGATCGCCTCGAACAGGCGCGCGGCTTCGGGATCGAAGCCGGTAGGCTGTGTGAGATCGTCCGGCGAGTTGGCGCCGGCTCCGTAGGAAGCCGCGGCCGCCACCATGATGGAATCTTTCACGCCCCGCTCCGAGTAAGCCGGGGGGCGACTGAGTTGGCGAGCGACCTTGCCGATGAGGCTCGGATCAGTGGCGGTCATGGTGGGAAGAGGTGCGACCGAAACGGGGTCTCGAACGAACGCCTCAGGCTACACAGCTCCCTTGCCGCTTGAAAGGGGCGTCATGTAGTGAGGTTTTTCTCCGCTCGCCTCGACCGCTCGGCCGGTCGCCGTCATCACCGCTAGCCGTTCGCGTCCCGGGGGGGCTTCCGGAGCAGGGAGGTCACGGGGAGCAGGCGGGGGCCGGGGCTCGCGGTTTCGAGGGGTTCGGGCCGCTGGAGCGGAGGCGTGGCGGCGGGGGTCGAACGGGCCATCACGAAGCCCTCGGCCGCGTGATAGCTCGACCGAACGAGCGCGCCGGAGGCCACGAAGGCGAAGCCGAGCTCGTAGGCGCGGGCCTCGTAGCGGGCGAACTCCTCGGGAGGAACCCAGCGCGCCACGGGAGCGTGCTTCGGCGTCGGACGCAGGTACTGGCCGAGTGTCACGATGTCGACCCCGGCCGAGCGCAGGTCGGCCAGCGTCTCCATGACTTCGGCTTCCTGCTCGCCGATGCCGACCATGATCGAGCTTTTCACGAAACGCTCCGGCGCGCGCGCCTTCGCGTGCGCGAGGACGCGCAACGTGAGGTCGTAGTCGCAGCGCGCGTCGCGGATGAGCGGAGTCAGGCGGCGCGTGACCTCGACGTTGTGCGCGAACACGGCGGGCCCGGAGGCGAGCACCTCGTCGACGTCGCCGAGCCGTCCGCGGAAATCACCGACCAGCGTTTCCACGAGGAGCTCCGGACAGCGCTCCGCGAGCCCCCTCACCGTGCGCGCGACCTGGCTCGCGCCGCCGTCGATGAGGTCGTCGCGGTCGACCATCGTGAGCACGACGTAACGCAGGCCGAGCTCCGCGATGGCGCGCGCCACGTGCTCGGGCTCGCGCGGGTCGTACGCGCCGCGCGGGTTGCCGGTGGTCACGGCGCAGAAGCGGCAGCCGCGCGTGCACGTGTGCCCGAGCAGCATGATGGTCGCGGTGCCCGAAGCCCAGCACTCGCCCACGTTCGGGCAGCGCGCCTCTTCGCAGACCGTGTAAAGGTCGAGCTTTCGTAGCGTCTGCTTGAGGCGGGCGTAGTTTTCCCCGCCCGGGGCGCGGACCTTCAGCCAGGCGGGCTTGGGGCCCGGATCCGCGGGGCGCCGCGCCGCTCGGTCGCCTGTCTCGGGGTCCGACGGTTGCACGGGTTGCTTCTAGCACCACTATGCTGCGGCGAAAGCCCTTGCCCACGTCCCACGACGCGCCCGCGCGGAACCCGGTCTGGATCGAGCTCGTTCAACTCGTGCCGGTCGTCACGCTCGCGCTGCCCTTCATCGCCCAGGGCAGCGTCGATCTCGCCCGCGCGCAGAGCGGGCTCGTCGCGGGCGCCCTGCTCACGATTCCCGTGACCGCGCTCGTCGTCGCCAGGAAGGGCGTCCTGAATCCGATCCTCCTCGGCACGGCGCTCTGGCTTTGGGTGAGCGCGCTCGCGTTCCTGGTTCCGATTCACGCGCTGCTCGCTCCGATCTCCGAGGCGCAGGCGTTCGGCCTGTTCGTCGGTGTGACCCTGGTCGGCGTCGCGAGCACGCTCTTCTCGCCGCGCGGCTTCATCGGCTGCCGCCATCCCGATCGCCGCTTCGTCACGAAGGCGTCGCTCGCGCTGCTCGCGCTCGCGCTCGCCGCGCTCGTCTGGGCCTGGATCTTCCGTCGCAACGTGCGCATCGGCGGCGGCCTGCCGTTCATCGTCCTGAACGTCGCGCGCCGCGCGATCGTGCTGCGCGCGCCCGGCACCCCGTCGAGAGCCGATACGTAGCGGCCGAGAGCCGACACCGAGCGGCGAATGAAGGCGAGGCACTTCCCTCCTCCGCGCCTTGCCCACATCGACCC
>DASXWF010000804.1:0-3247 GCA_036503835.1 Polyangiaceae bacterium
GGCGGCCCCGGACTATCCCGCTGGTTGGTCATGTCGGATCAAAGGTCCGAGCAGGGATTCTAGCAGTGGACCCGGGCAAATTGGAGTCAGTCTTGGGCCGCGGCGCGGCCGGTCACGACCAGCAGGGCGGGCAAAACCACCACGCTCGTGACGAGGCTCAGCGCGATTCCGATGCTGAGCAGCATGCCGAGCCCCTGCATGGCGCGGTACTCGGCGGCCATCAGGGCCGCAAACCCCGCGATGTTGGTGAGCGTGCCGACGCTGACCGCCGTTCCGGTGCCGTGGAGCAGGCTCTGGAGGTTCGCGCGTCCGGACGCTTCGCGCGTGCGATGGATCATGTGGACGCCGGTATCGACCCCGACGCCGAGCAGGAGCGGGAGGGCGACCATGTTCGCCGGCGTGAAGTCGATTCCGAGCGGGCGCATCAGGGCCAGCATCCAGAGCCAGGCCACGACCACCGGGAACAGGGCGAGCAGCGTGTCGCTGAAACGCCGGAAGACGAACCCGATCACGATCGCGATCAGAACGAACGCGTAGGCCGCGGCGCGCTGGAAGCCTTCGGTGATGAAGCGTTCGTGCGGGAGCATGTTGAGCGCCGTGCCCGACACCTCCGGATCGAGCGGACGCAGCCCGGCCTCGAAACGCTCGGCGAAGCTCGCCTGTCCCACGTCTCCGGACGGGTAGACGTGAACGGCGAGCTTGGTGCCGTCCTTCGACACGAAGCGAGCCTGGAAGAGCGGGGGAAGGTCGCGCGGCGCGAAGTGCCCGCGCTCGGCGATGTTGCGCGCGGTGCCCACGGCGCGGCCGAGCGCGCTTTCGAACGCGCGGCTCAGGCGGTTCAAGGCTCGAGTGCCCTGTTCGGGCTGGCCCGCGAGGAAGCGCCCGAGCTCGCCGAGCTCCTTGGAAATTCGCACGGCTCCGGCGTCGTCTCGTCCCGCCTGGCGCAGGGCGAACGCCACTTCGTCGAAGGCATCGGCGAGATCGCGCAGCGCTTCCAGGCGCGCGGGGCCGTCCTTCGGCGAGGCGGCGGGCAGGGTGGGGAGCACGGGCGGCAGGGCCGCGACGGCGCTCTTGATGCGCGCGACCAGCTCGGGCGTTTCGGGAGGGAGCAGATCACTCGGGCTCTGAACGACCGAAACTTCCGGCAGCGCTCGAGCGCGGCGCGCGACCGCCTCGGCTTCGGCGAAGGAAGACACCGTGAAATGGGCGTCGAGCGGCGGGGTCCCGGCCTGCTCGATGAGCTGCAGGCCGCGGTAGCTCTCGGCGCGCGCGGGGAGAAAGTCGAAGGTGCGACCGTTGAAGCTCGGCGGGCGGATCACGAGCGACGTGACCGCCGCGAGCGTCGCGAAGAGGCTCGTCCCGAGCACCCAGCGCGGCGCGCGTCCCACGAGCTTCATCACGACGGAGAGGCCGTAGAACTCGCGCATGTGCACGGCGCGTTTGCCGCCGAGCGTGGGCATGAGCGGCGGGAACAGCAAGAACGCGCAGGCGGCCACCGTGACGAGACCGGTGGCGGTGATCACGCCGAGCTGCGAGAACGCCGCGAACTGCGTGGTGGTGGTGGTCAGAAAGGCGATGATGGCGGTGGTCGCGCCGAGCGCCACGGCCGGACCGCCTTCGTGGAGCGCGCTCGCGAGCGCGCGCGAGAGCTCTTCCCCCCGCTCGCGCGCCTCCCCGTAGCGGTAGAGCAAGTGGACGCTGAAATCGATGCCGAGCCCCATCAGCACGCTCATGAAGCTCGAGGTGACGAGGTTCAGCCCGCCGTAGACCACCTGCACGAACCCGAGCGTGAGCAGCATGCTGACGAGCATGGGCACGAGCGCCACCGCCACGTGTCGCAGCGAGCGGAACACGCTCATCAGGAGCACGAAGATGCCGGCCGTCGAGACCACCGACGTGGTCTGCGAGCCCTGACGCAGGCTTTCGAGCTCGTCGACGGCGAGGGCGGGCGCGCCGGTCAGGTCCGCCTGGACGCCGCGCGCCGCGCCGGCAGCGAGCGCTCGATCGCGCGCGGCGCGGATGCGCTCGATCACCGGCCTCATCTCGCGGCCTTCGTCGCTCTGCAGGGCGGGGTAGACGAGCACCAGGTGATAGCGGCCGCCCGCGCCGACCAGGTAGCCCTGGTCGTCGACTTGCGAGCCGCCCTGGCTGAAGCCGAGCTGTCCGACGCCCAGGCGGCCGTCGCTCGCCAGCGCCTGGCGCACGGCTTGGAGGAGATCGGCGACGCGGGTCAGATCCTTCTCGCTGCGAGCGGGCGGGGCGCCGCCCGGGACGGAACCTTCCGGCGCGCCGGAGTCAGCTCCGAGCTCCGCCGTCAGTCGTTGTTCGGCCGCGCGGAAGAAGCCGATCCAGGGGTCCTCGCCGGGCTTCAGGGCCGAACCGGCGAGCGGCAAGAAGCGCGCGAGCTCGGGTCGCCACACGAGCAGCGTCTCAGCGACGCCGTCGAGCGTGACCTTGCCGAGAACGCGCCCGCGAAACTCCGGAAATTTCCCGAGCTCGGACTCGAAACGGTCGACCATGCCGCGCCGGGCCGTGCTCGTCTCGCCGGAAACCACGAGCACGGCGAGCTGCGAGCGCCCGAAGGTCTCGAGGTAGCGCACGAGGCGCGCCTGGTGCGGGCTCTCCAGCGACACGAGGCCCGTGCGTGACGTGCTCACCGTGAGCGGCCCGTACACGACGCGGTAGGCGGCCAGCACGAGCAACAGGCCGACGACCGCGACCGTCGCGCGCGGCCAGCGCAGACCCGTGGTGAGCAGGAACTTGATCACGTGAGCAGCAGCAGAATCCGGCCCCGCGAGTAGCACGCGCAAGCCCGCGCTCACAAGCCGGGGTTACGGACAGCGCCCGACTTTGGCTTCGGCGAACAGCTCGTCGAGCAGCTTTCGCTCGTCGGTCCTGAGCTCCGCGCGGTGGGCCGCGCAAAAGCACACGTGAGGACGGGCAGGCTCCGGATCCCCGAGCGCGACGTAGCCTTCCGCGAGCCGCAGGTGGTTCGGCGCGTAGTTCGGCCAGCGCTTCACGATACCCTCGAGCAGCTCCAGGCCGAGCTCCGAGTCACCGTGCTCGAGCAGCGCGGCGGGCGCCATCACGTAGAGCGTTCCGAGCAGGCGCCGCGCGGCGCCGTAGCGCAGCGAGTTGTCGAGCTCGGCGCTCCGCCGTGCGTAGCGTTCCACCTCGGCGACCAGGCTCGGCGCGCCGAGGCCCGAGATCTGCGCCATGAGGCCCGCTACGATCGCGCGGCCGAGCG
>DASXWF010000805.1:0-20514 GCA_036503835.1 Polyangiaceae bacterium
GCTCAGCCCGTCGACTTCCGTGGCGTATGCAACGAAGCACGGCGGAGGACACGACGATATGTTGGAGGACATCATCTGGGCGGCAGTGCGCCAAGCGCACTCGACCGCGCCTCCCGACACGGCGTTGCTCCGAGTCGCCGCCGGCATCCACGAGCCGATCCTGGAATTGCATCCGAGCCCGTGGTGGCAAGCGATGGCGCTGTGCGACGCCGCTCTCGTGCAAGCGCTCGCGCGCGACTGGCAAGCTTCCCTTGCCAGCGTGGCCCGGGCCCTCGCCATTCCTGAAGACCCGCGGCAATCGCTGCGGGAGTATGACTGGGTCGCTCTCGCGGAGCGCATGCCAGCGCTGGCTTCCGGCAAGGCGTCCGAGCTCTCGTTCCACACGGGAGCGATCCGGACGAGCGCCCTCGGCAGGGAGCTGTGGCGCCACCTTACTGCGCTGCGAGTCATGCTCGGTCTGCCCGCGCCGGCGCGAGAACGCCTGCTCGCCGAGGCTCCGCCGATCTTGTCGCTCCATCTGCTGCTCTTCGCCTTCGACGGCGACAAATCCTGGATTGACGACTTCATCGATGTGCAGCGCGAGAGCCTCGCGTTGGTGCGCGACGCGCTGGGCAGCGTGTTAGGGCCAGTCCGCACCTTGACGGCTCGGGCGGCGGCTGAGCTCGACGGCCCTACTCCGCCGAGGCTCGGCAACAGAGTCAACTTCGTCGCGCAATTCTTCACCGCCCGGGGTGGCTGGAACGAGCTGCCCGAAGGCGAGCGCGACACTGCCGCAGCGATCGGGACGGCCGTCGACGCGGCCCGGATTGCTGCCGCTCGTCGCGACACGGAAACCGCAGAGTCGCTGCTCGCCTTTGCTGCGACGCTGGGTGACCGCGCCTGACCCATCGCGGTCGACGTCGAAGCTCGCGTTCTCGAGTGCCCCGCCTCCGCCGCCAGATGTTCCGCTGCTCCGCGGCGGTTGTTCTTGGCGCTCTGCCGGGCCCGCACGCCGGGCAAGGCGGCCTCGAAGCTCGGTGTCGATGCGTCGCCGCGTCGCGCCGGCTGGTCGCGCTCGAGGAGGCGTTGGACGCGACGCTCTTCGACCGCAGCCACGACGGCATCGAACCCACCAAAGCGGCCGAGGATCTGCTCCCGGTCGCGGAGGAAATCGAGCAGGCGATGTTGCGTTTCACGAATGCAGCCGAGGGGCTCGAGCAAGTCACGGCTGAGTGGAGTGCGACTCGACGACATGCCATCGCATGTCGCGCGCGGCGTACCGTTCGCCGCCAGTGCGGGCGGATCCGGCGCTCTCCGCGGCGCGTCGCGCGGCGGGGTCTCGCGAACGGAACGAGCGGTGTGAACCCTCCGGCGCCGCAGCCCGATGCGGGTGGGCCATCACCGGGCCGAGACGGTTCGAATCCCTCCCGACGTCATTTTCGGGGCGGCGCGGGAACGGAGCGCGATGTTTTCGAACTTCTGCGGAGAGGGAGGGATTCGAACCCTCGGTACGGTTGCCCGTACACATGATTTCCAATCATGCACCTTCGACCACTCGGTCACCTCTCCTGGAGGCCGGACGGCCTCGCGGGGGTGCGGGGCCGGCCGTGCGCTCAGGCGGAGGAGCGCGACGCCTGTCGCGCTGCCGCCTCCATGCGCAGCGGAGAGAGTGGGATTCGAACCCACGGTACCCTTACGGGTACACCTGATTTCGAATCAGGCACCTTCGGCCACTCGGTCATCTCTCCGCCGCGGACTATGACCGCCGGCACCCGTCCTGTCAACGTGGAGAAAGTCTCGTAATAACGAGGGGTTCCGCGGCCGGGCCGCCGGTTTGCAGGCGGGCGGGCTCCGCGCGATAGTGCCGCCATGCGCAGTGCCGCCGCCGTGGCTTCGGTCCTCCTGGGCGCGAGCTGGTCGCTGGTCGCTTTCGCCCAGGCGGCTGCTCCGAAAGCGGAGCCCGCTCCGACACCGCCCGCGGAAGCTCCGAGCTCGCCGGCGAGCCCGTCACCGCCCGCTTCGCCCGACGTTCCTGCGCCCGCGCCCGACCCCGGCGCTCCGGCGCAGCAACCGGCTCCGCCCGACCAATCCGTGCAAGGTCCGCCACCCGCGCCGGCGCCCGCACCGCCCAGTCCGGGCGCCTCCATCCCCGCCGAGGCCAAGCAGCTCCCCGCCGAGGCAGCGCAGACTCCGGAGGGCGAAGCCAAGTCCAAGCCCGTACCGCCCGCCAACGAACGAGGCCGCGTCGAGAAGCCCGCAGCCGATCCCTGGCAGGACGGGCACGCGCTCGCCATCGAGCTGTCGGGGCGCGTGTCCGGGCGACTCAACGCTGCGAGCGTCGTGGCGGACTACGAAGAGCGAGCAGGGCTCGGGATCGACGGCACCGCCTGGTTGACGCTGAGCCCGCAGTACGTCGTCGGCTTTGGCGTGCGCCGCGCCGATCTCGGCGACATCGCGATCACCGAGGGCGCGAACACGATCGACGCAGGGTACGCCACGACGGCGATTCAGCTCGGAATGCGGGCGTTTCCGTTTCGGTCGCGCGACTGGGACGTGTTCGTCGGGCTCCGCGCGGGGCTCGCGTGGCAGGACGTGAATGCGACGGGGCTCCAGCAGCTCGGGACGATGCCGGATTCGGCGGAACCGTTCGCTTGCTCGGGCGTTTCGAGCCCGGGGTTCGCGTTCGGGGCGGAGGTCGGCGCGGCGTTTCGCGCGTCGTCGAGGCTCTGGCTCACGGGCACCGTGGACATGAACGGCTACCGCCTGTCGAGCGACGTGGTCGGAGAGTGTGTCCCCGGAATCGGCGCGATCACCACCGTCTCCGCCGGTCTGGGTCTGCTCTACGCGTTCGATCTCGGCCGCGAGGCGAAGCTTTCGGCGTCCGCGCGCTGAAGGAGTCGAAGAGCGCTCCGGCTACGTGTGGTAGTTCGGCGCTTCCTCCGAGATCATCACGTCGTGGACGTGGCTCTCGCGGAGGCCCTGGCTCGTGATGCGGATGAACTTTCCGTTCTTGCGGAGCTCGGAGATGTTGCGCGAGCCGGTGTAGCCCATGCCGGCGCGCAGGCCGCCGACGAGCTGGGCGATGATGCTCGCCAGTGAGCCGCGGTGCGGGACGCGGCCTTCGATGCCCTCGGGGACGAGCTTTTCGTCGGCGGCGCCGGCCTGGCCGTAGCGATCCTTGCTGCCGCGCTTCATCGCGCCGAGCGAGCCCATGCCGCGATACACCTTGTAGCTCCGGCCCTGGTAGAGGACGAGCTCGCCGGGGGCCTCGTCGGTGCCCGCGAAGAGCGAGCCGATCATCACGCTGGAAGCTCCCGCGGCGATCGCCTTCGTGACCTCGCCCGAGTACTTGATTCCGCCGTCGGCGATCACCGGGATGTCGAACTGCTCGGCGACCTCGGCGCAATCGGCGATCGCCGTGATCTGCGGCACGCCGATGCCCGCGACGATGCGCGTCGTGCAGATGCTGCCCGGGCCGATGCCGATCTTGATGGCGTCGGCGCCGGCGTCGATCAGCGCGCGCGCGGCTTCGGCGGTCGCGATGTTGCCGGCGACGAGCTCCACGCCGGGGAAGCGCTTCTTGGTGTCGCGGACGGCGTCGAGCACGCCGCGCGAGTGGCCGTGCGCGGTGTCGACGACGATGACGTCCACCTCCGCCGCGACCAGCGCCTCGGTGCGCGCGATGCGGTCCGGTCCGGGGCCGACGGCCGCGGCGACACGCAGGCGCCCGCGGTCGTCCTTGACGGCGAGCGGGTTGCGCTCGGCTTGCAGCAGATCCTTGATGGTGATGAGGCCGACGAGCCGCGTGTTCTCCAGCACGAGCAGCTTTTCGATGCGGTGCCGGTGCAGGAGCTCGCGCGCTTCCTCGGGTTTCACGGAGGTGGTCACGGTCACGAGCTCGGTGGTCATGAGCGCGCTGACCGGCTGATCCAGGTTCTTTTCGAAGCGGATGTCGCGCGCCGTCAGGATTCCGACGGGCGTGTCGCCTTCGACGACGGGAACGCCGGAAACGTCGTGCTGGCGCATGACGGAGACGGCCTCGCGCAGGGACTGCGACGGCCGCACCGTGATGGGATTCAGGATGATGCCGCTCTCCGCGCGCTTGACGCGGTCGACTTCGGCGGCCTGCTGCTGCAGGGGGAGGTTCTTGTGGATGACGCCGATGCCGCCCTCGCGTGCCATGGCGATCGCGGCGCGGGCTTCCGTCACGGAGTCCATCGCGGAGCTCACGATCGGAACGTTCAAGGTGATCGATTTGGTGAAGCGGGTGCGAACCTCCACCTCGGACGGGAGGACTTCGCTGTACGCGGGTACGAGCATGACGTCGTCGAACGTCAGGCACTCGCGCAAAGTCTTGTCAAACATGGCCGATGTTTCCCCACGCCTCTCGCGCGTGCAAGGATCCGCTCCAAAACCTCAAGAAATCAGAGCGCTTAGCGTTCTGGTCGCTGCCGCGAGGGGAGCCCTTCACCCCTCCGCGCGGGAGAGCCGCTCCAGAAAATCGGCGGCTTCGCGCGCGCCGCTCGTGCCAGCGAGCTCGGAGCCGACGGCGCGGGCGCGCTCGCGATACTCGGTGCGCGCGTCGACGGCGGCAATCAGGTCGGCCGCGGCGAGCTTTCCCTTCTTCACCGGGCGCGGGCCGAGCCCGAGCTCGTGGATGCGCCGGCCGTGGAAGAACTGGTCGACGATGTGCGGCACGATGAACTGCGGGACTCCCGCGCGGAGCGCGGTCGCCGTCGTTCCCGCGCCTCCGTGGTGCACGATCAGGTCCACGCGCGGAAAGAGCGCGCGGTGATCGAGGTCGCCGAGCGCGAGGATGCCGTCGCTGACGGGCTCGGTCGCCTCCGGCGAGAAGAAGAGGATGCGGGCAGAAGTCGCGCGCTCGACCTCGAGCAGGCTCGCCACGAGACGCTCGCGGTCGACCGCGGGCATGCTGCCGAAGCCGAAGTAGACGACGGGTTGGGCCGGGGCTGCCGCTGCGAGAAAGCGTTCGACGCTGTCCGGGAGCGCCGCCGGAGCGGTCGCACGCACGATCGCCGGCACGCGGCCCGCGAAGCCTGCGGCGTCCGCCGGCACGCTGCCGAACAGCTCGTCCTGGGCGAGCAGGGTGCGAGAGGCGTGGATGCTCCGCCAGGCCGGCACGGGCGGCAGGTCGTGGAGCGCGCGTTCGCGTGCGATCAGGCCCTGCAACGCGCCGTCGAACAGGTTCACGACCGCGCTCCAGAGCGCGCGGTTCGCGAGGCTCGGCAACCCGAAGAGCGGCAGCACCGCCGGCGCGTGCCGAGCCGAATGCAGGCCGGGCAGCGTGTAGCAGACGTAGGCGTAGCGAGCGCCGCGCTTGTCGGCGAGGAGGTGGGCTCCGAACGAGAGCCCGGCGGCGACCACGACGTCGACCGGCTCCGAAAACTCCGCGATGTCCTCGAGTTGACGCTTCACTCCGCGCTTGAGGAGCGCGACCTGCGCAGGCAGCGCGGTGAGCGGACTCCGCTCGGCGAGCTCCTTGTTCTCCTCGATCGTGCGCGCGGTATCCTCGCCGGTCGGCCAGAACGCCAACCCTTCGCCGGCGACGGCTCGCTGGAAGTTCGGCGGTGCGGCGAGGGTCACCGTGTGCCCGCGTCCGGCGAGCTCGGCGCCGAGCACGAGCATCGGCTGAACGTCTCCCCGGGAGCCGACCGGGCTGAGCAAGAATCTCATGGTTTCCCGGGGTGTCCCGCCGGATCGAGGAAGAGTTCCCGTTTCGACGCTCGGCGGATGGCTTCCTCCTCGCAATGGATGGGAATCCCTCGGCCTGCCTGCCAGAGCGGGATCTGATCGACGTAGTTCGGCGAGAACGGATTGCCCGACTGGCCGCCGAGCAGCACGAAGCGAGCGGCGGACCAGTTGCCGATCTCCATGACCGCGCGCAGGTGCGCCGTGACCGTCGAATGCCGGAGGGGTTTCCAGTACTCGAATCCGGCCTGGTTCACGGTCGTGCCGTCGCCGTAGCCGGGAACATCAGCCGGGTTGAAGATGGCCGAGAGCGGTGGTTTTTCTCCGAGCCGATGCTGGAGCGGCAGGGGTCGAATCCGCCCCCAGCCCCAACGGCTCGTGTCGGAGCCGAAATCGCGCTCGAGCCGCGTGACGGCGTGCGCGAGCGCGCCGAGCAGTTCGGTGGCCCAGCTGTCGAAGTAACCGGGAGGCCGGTCGCGAATCAGCCGCGCCGTGAAGCTCGCGCGGCGCGCGTTCCAGGTGGTTCCCGGAATCAGGCGCATGACGCCCTTGCCGACGGCGTACTGCCACGCGCGCGGAGCCTTGCGCCGCGCCACGCGCTCGCAGACCTCCGCGAGGAAGAGCTCGTACACGCTCGCCGCGGCCGAATCGGCGCTGAGTCGACCGTCCCAGGCCCGGAGCAGCTCGAGCGCCCGGCGGGCGGGGGCTTCCCCGGGTATCAGGGCGAGGACGGTTTCGCGGATCTCGCTCCACGCGAGCGTGAGCACGTCGAGCTGGAGCTCCGCCATCGCGGACGTCGTCCAATCGTCACGCCGCGAAAGTTCGGCGGCGATGCGCTGTTGGCGGTACCCGTCCAGAAAGTCGTGCCCCAGAAAGACGTTCGCTTCGGAGTCGGGTACGGGCTGGTTGTTGGCGCAGCACACGAACCCGCTCGCAGGGTTCTGCGCGTGGGGTAGCTCGCTGCTCCTCACGACGTCGGGCTCCCAACCCGCCGCCCAGCCCGGCATGGGCAGCGAGCCGAAACCGCTCCTGCGCCGCGGTACCTCCGTGGCGAGCAGCCAGCCGACGCTGTCCGCGTCCGCGTAGATCATGCTGTACGAGCAGCCGGTCGCGTCTCGGCAGAGCTCGCGGAAATGCTCGAAGCTGCGCGTGAGGTGAAAGGAAAGCAGCGCCCGCGTCGGGCGCCTGCCGAGCCACGTGGCGGCGAACGAAAGCGCGTTCGCGCGTTCCTGCGCCGGCAGCGGCAAGGGCTCGAAGATCCCCTCCGCCGGATCGGCGCGGCGCGCGACAATCGGGCCTCGCGGCGAGGACAGCACGCGCAGGCCCACCGGCGTCGCTCCGCGCACCAGAATCCGCTCCTCGCGCACGCTGCACGGGACGAACGCCGAGCCGTCGCGCACCGTTTCGCCGGGACCGAGTTCTTCCAGAAACAGATCGGTGTTGTCGACGTGGGCGGCGGTCGAACCCCAGGCTGCGCGCTCGTTGTGACCGGTGATGAACCCCGGAATGCCGACGATGCTGATGCCGGCCACGCGAAACGCCGGGCACGTCACGCGCGTGAGGTAGCCGAGGTTCGGAAGCGTCGCGGGTAGGTGCGGGTCGTTGGCGAGCAGCGTGCGGCCGTCTCGGGTCTTCGGCGCGCCGATCGCCCAGGCGTTCGAGCCGCCGCCTGCTCCGAGAAAGTCGCGCAACGCCTGCAGATCCTGGGCCACGAACGGGCGGCTTTCGCCGGCGGGCGCGCCGGGCGGAAGCGTGAGCGGCAGCTCGGCGCGGTAGCTCGGGTCGAGCGCCTGGACCGCCTCCGGGCCGTCCTCGTTCAGGATCAAGAGGCGGGCCAGCTCGACGTCCCAGTTCGAGGGCAAGAGGCAGCACATGAGAAGGCCGAGGCCCACGACGTCTTCGGGCCGCCAGGGGCTCGGCTCGCAGCGGAGCAACACGTGCTCGTGGCTCCGCTTGGCGCCGCGCAGTCCGAGCGCGGCGTTCACTCCGTCGCAAAAGGCCGTGAGCTGATCGCGGACGTCCGCGTCGAAGAGCGGCACCTGGCCGCGCGCCGCGTGGTGCACGCCGATCAGGCGCGAGGCGCGGTCGACCGGCAGTGCGTCCGCCCCCGCGACTTCCGAGAGCGTCCCGCGCACGAGCCGCAGCGTGATCTCGAGTTGCCCGGCGCGATCCTGCCCGTGGCAGAAGCCGAGCCCGAACCAGGCGTCGTACTCGTTCTCGGCGTCGACGTAGGCAACGCCGAACTCGTCCCGGCGGATCCGGACGCCCGCACGGCAGGGCACGCGCAAGCGCCCTTCGTGTACGGGCAAGCGACGGCCGAGCAACGAGCCGAAGAGCGCCTTGGCGATCCGCATGCGGCGCGAGATACCATCGCGCGCGTTGCGAGGAGAAGCGGCGGCGCGAGGATTCGCGTTTCGTTCGCTTTTCGCGTCGATCGTCCGTAGAATCCCGCCTCGAGCGAGCCACCCGCCGCATGACGCCCGGCTTCGTCAAGGAATTCAGTCTGCGCTTGCCCGAGTGGATCGAGCGCGAGATCGATCTCGAGGCGCGGCGTCCGACCGACGAGGCGAGGATGGCGCTCGCGGTCGAGCTGGCCGAGCGGAACGTCGCGCACGGAGGCGGGCCGTTCGGCGCCGCGATCGTGGAGGCGGCGACGGGGCGCGTGATCGCGGTCGGCGCGAACTGGGTCGTGTCCCAGGGCTCATCGCTGCTCCACGCGGAGATCACGGCGATCGCCCTCGCTCAGGCGCGGCTGGCTTCGTACACGCTGGCGGCCGGCGACTACGAACTCTTCGCGAGCTCGGAGCCGTGCGCTCAGTGTCTCGGCGCCACGGTCTGGTCGGGTGTGCGGCGTCTGGTCTGCGGCGCACCCGCGAGCGAGGCCGAGGCCATCGGCTTCGACGAGGGCCCCCGCCGCGACGATTGGGTTTCGGCGCTCGAGGCGCGCGGCATTCGCGTGACGCTCGGGTTGTCGGCGCCGCGCGCCGGGGCCGTGCTCCGGAACTACGCGGCTCGGGGCGGCGCCATTTACAACCCGAAGGGCAGCTGACAAGGTTCCAGGACGAGGTCCCGGTCGATCGGCCGGGCGGCACTGTCCCTGCGATCAGCCATGTCGACGAGTCACGCCGCGCATTCCCACGCCGGCGCCCACGGGCACGGCGGGCACGGCGGACACGGGCATGGGGGGCATGGCGGGCACGGGCACCATGCGGATCCGAACATCCGCCGCGTGTTGCTCCCGGCCCTGCTGATCACGACGGCCTTCATGCTCGTGGAAGCGGGCGTCGGCTTCTGGACCAAGAGCCTCGCGCTCGTCGCGGACGCGGGCCACATGCTCGCCGACGCGGCGGCGCTCGGCCTGGCGCTGTTCGCGCAATGGATTGCCGAGCGACCGCGCACGGAGCGCTCCACCTACGGCTACCGCCGCGCGGAGGTGCTGGCGGCCTTCGCCAACGGCATGGTGCTCGCGGGCGTGGCCGTGCTGATCTTGAAGGAAGCGGGCGAGCGGTACTTGAGCCCGGAGCCGATCCGCGGACCGGAGATGCTCGGCACGGCGATCGCCGGCTTGCTCGTCAATCTTCTGGTGGCGCTCATGTTGATGCGAAGCCAGCGAGACAGCCTGAACGTGAGGGCCGCGTTCGCGCACGTGCTCACCGACGCTCTCGGTTCGGCAGCGGCGATCCTCGCGGGCGTCCTGATCGTGGTCTACGACCTCGTGCAGGCGGACGCCGTGCTCTCGGCGGCCATCGCGTTGCTCGTCGCGTGGAGCGGCTTTCGCATCCTGCGCGAGACCGCCGGAATTCTGCTCGAAGCCGCGCCTCCGCACCTCGACGTGAACGCGGTGGAGCTCACGATCAAGAACACGCAGGGCGTCGCGGACGTGCACGACCTGCACGTCTGGCGCATCTCGGAGCGCTTCGACACCCTGACCGCGCACGTGACCGTCGCCCGCGGTGAGCACGGCATCGAAGTCTCGCGTCGCGTCGCCGAACGGCTGCGCGACGAGCACGGCCTCGACCACGTCACGATTCAGCCCGAAGCCCCGCCTCCCGACTCGGTCGTGGTGGTGCGCACGAGCCGCGACGGCCGCCCCGTGCGCTGATCGCGAGCGCGGCAGCAATTCCCCTCCAAGCCCGCGCGACTCGGGGATAAGCTCTCGGGCTCCGATGACTCCCCCTGCTTACATTCCGTCGAAACGATGGCTCCGCCGGATCGGCGCCGCTGCGGCGTTCGCCCTGCTCGCGAGCGCGCCTCGCTTCGCCGGGGCCGCGTCCCGCATGATTCACCTCGAGCCCATGGCGGGCGAGAAGGTCCGCGTCGACGGCGATCTGCGCGAGTGGCCGAGCAAGATGACCGAGCTCGGGGAGGTCGTGCAGGGATCGGGTTCGGGAGGCGGAGCCTCGGTGGTGCTCGGCTACGACGACACGACGCTCTACGTCGTCGTTCGGACGCAGGACAAGAAGCTCGTGCGCACCGCAGGCGCCGGGGATGCCGAGGATCACGCGACGCTCTACCTCGCTTTTCCGAAGGGCTCGACCTACGAGATCGACCTGTATCCCGGCGCGCCCGGCAAGAGCGCGGGGCTCGTGCGCATGAAAGGCGCGGCCGTGAAAGGGTCGAAGCTCGTCGAGGCTCCCACGGACAAGGGTTACGTGTTCGAGGCGACGGTCCCGTGGAGCGCGTTCCCGGAAGCGGCGCGGACGCGCGTCGGCTTGCGCGCGGCGCTGCGCGTGACCGACGCGAGCGCGCCCGGCACGGTGAAGGCCGTGTACGCGACGGCGGGCGCGACGGCGGGGCGCGCGCTGCCTCCGCTCCTGACCTCCGTCGAGGCGGGGCTCGACGCGCTCCTCGTCCGCGAGAAAGGACTTTCGTCGAACCCGCAGCGCGAGGTCTACGGGAACGTCGGCGGGGACGGGATGCTCGAGCGCATCGCCGTGTTCGGGCCGTACCTCACGATCGTGGGACCCGCCTTTCGCGGTGGAAAGGAGTTCTACTTCGGCGAGCTCGGCGTCGAAGACGCGTCCATGGTCACGCGCCTCGAGCTCGTCGACTTCGACGGTGACGGGCGCGACGAGGTGGTCGTGCAGAAGCGCGTCGGCGGCAAGGACCGGTACCGTGAGCTCTTGCAGGTGCTGAAGGTCGGGCGCGACGACCAGCCATTCGCCGCCTTCACGCACGAGGTCGGCATCAAGACACCCGACGGCTCGGTCTCGAACAAGGTCAGCGTGCGCGGCGGCACGATCGAGATCGCGCAAGGGTAGTCCGAAGGGTTCGAGCCGGACACCTACGCCGAGTCCATGCCGTCCAACATGGGTTCGGCGCTCCTGCCGTGGGAAACGACCAAGTCGAAGAGCTTCCAGTGGCAGGGTGACGCCATCAAACCGAGCGGGGAGACCAGCTGGGCGCCAAAAATCTCGCCTGGCGGGAAATCCGGCGCCGCAGCCGGCAAGAGTCGGCCCAGGTCCGAGGGTCCTGCGCAGCCGCCTGCACCGCGCCCGCCCAGCGCGGACGAGCTTCAGGATCGATTGTATGCGCTCTATCGCCGGGACCACTCCGGGGGCGGCAAGCCTCGCTTCGATTTCGCGACCGACGTCGCCTCTGACTCGACCAACGAGCGCGTCGTGATTCACGATCGGGACGTCGTGGTGTTTGGTAAGGGTTTCCGCGGGGGTACGAGCTACGCGTTCATCACGGTCGGCGTCGCGGACGGCAAGGACATTCTGGACGCGACGGCACGCGATCTCACCGGTGACGGCAAGGCGGAGATCATCGTGCGCGGCGTGCTGCACGCGAAGGCGAGCAAGGCCCTCGGCGGGGGCGTGGTCGATCGCTACGCCCTGTTCGTCTATGCGGTGCTGGGCGAAAGCGTCGTTCGCGTGTTCGCGGCCGAGACCGGACGCGCCGTCGGGGACGATCGGATCTTGGGAAGTGTTGCGTTCGCAACACCGGAGCGCGGCGCCACGCGCATCGAGCTGCGCCCGGGACGTGCTCAGGGCTTCAGCGAAAAAACCTACCCTTTTCCCGAGGATACGACGGCAGCCGGGGGCCTCGAGCCCCTGATTTTGCCGTGGAGCGCAACCGCTGCGCGCCGCTATCGCTTCGACGGCAAAACGTTCGTCTCAGAGTGAGCCTCCGAAACAGATCCGGTGTGGACACCGGACACTGACTACTAGTCAGTATGTACACATTTTTCACCACTCGACGTCGTCGGCGTTCCGCGTGATCGTAACGGCGTTGCCCGAGACTAGGGTCAACTTAGTCGCGCGAACTTAGTCGAGACGATCCATGCATCCAATCGCTGAAGCACGCGTCCCCGAACTCGGAAATGTCGACGAGGACGATGGCGTGAACGAACCCGTACCCAAAAGTTTTCAACGCGCACGCAGTCAGGAGGCGAAGCAGTTCCGGCGCGACGCCATCCTGGAAGCAGCGCGTAACTTGTTCGAAGAGAAGAGCTACGAAGGACTGACGGTCGATGCCGTCGCGAAGACGAGCCGCATCGCGAAAGGAACCGTCTATCTCTACTTCGGAACCAAAGAAGCAATTTTTCTCGAGCTCCTGCTCGGAGAGGTCGAGAGTTGGTTCGCTGCGCTCGCCGAGCCACTCGAAGCGATTCGCCCCGGCGACGTGCGCGCCATCGCAGAACTCCTCGCTGGTACCCTCGGTGAGCGCCGCACCATGAGGCGTCTTGCGTCACTTCTGCATCAGACGCTCGAACAGAACGTGGATGCGGACACCGTGCGCTCGTTCAAGCTGCGCGCGCTCGAGTCGATGGCGCCGACGGCTGCACGGCTCGAAGGGCGCCTGCCGCAGCTGCTTCCGGGGGACGGTTTGAAGTTGTTGCTTGATCTTCACGCGTTCGTTATCGGCGTCGGTCAGATGGCCGAACCGGGTGCCGTGGTGGCCAAGGTGCTCGAGGAGCCGGCGCTCGCCGCTTTCCGCGTCGAGTTCGTGCCGAGGGTGCGCGAGATCGTGGAGATGGTGATGCGCGGCTGGGTGCCGCGGAGCTGAGCGATTTCGCTTCCGGGAGCGGATTCTTCGCTCCCGGAAGTGGATCGTTCGCCGCCGGGGGGGGCTCAGTTGAGCACGGTGAGGGTCGTCACGTTCCAGCCGCCGGCCGGGACGTCGACCTTGCGCACGATGCGGCCACGACCGACCGCGACGTTGACGTCGTGCTTGCCGGCGGGCACGCGCATCCGCCCGACGGCGACGCGCGCCGGAAGCGTCTCCCAGCTCCGGGTGTCGGGCGTGTCGACGGCGGTGAGCGTCGCCTGCGTCCCGAGCGATAGCAGAGCCCCCACCGTGCTGTCGCTCGCACTCGCTCGCAGCGCTTCGCCGGCGACCACGCGCGAGATCATGCGCGTGATGGCGGCGGCCATCACCGGGCCCTTGACCTCGTCCCAGGCGCGCTTGGCTTCGAGGTCCACCGCGAGCACGCCGTCGAGCTGGACGTACTTGCCGTCGAGGGCGAACGTCGGGTTCTGCGCGCCGAGCCGGGGTTTGCCGAGCTCGGGGTAGTTGATCCAGGTGACGAGCCCTTGCGCGGCGAGACGGTTGGCCGTCGCGGAGTTCGCCGGGCTCATGAACGCGCTCGCGTAGGTGAGCGCCAGGCCGATCGGCACGCGCTGCGCGATCTTCGCCGGGACGCGGCCGTAGCCGATGATCACGAGCACCTCCCCGTCGCCCGGGTCTGCGGGCGGGGCCGGCGTGGACCCCGTGTCCGGCGCCTGCGACGCGCGCGGCGTGCTCGGATGTGGCGCGTCGTCTCCGAGCATCTTGCGGAGATTCGGACCCCGGTAGCTGCTCTGGGCGGCGAGGCGGCGGATCGGCTCCGCGAGCGAGGGGTACGCGCCGTAGTTCAGCGCTTCCTCGTAGTAGCGCAGGGCCTCGTCGGGCTTGCCGCTCTTCTCGTAGGTGAACCCCGCGAGGTAGCTGCCGAGCCCGAGCAAGCCGGCGCCCTTGCCCTCGCTGCGCTGGATGAACGACTGCATCACCGCCAGCCGGCGCGCCTCGATGCGGGCGCCCTGGAGATCGCCGCGCGAGAGGTAGTTCACCATGTTCATGGTGTTGATCATGAGCTTCTCGTACGCGGGCGCCTTGTACGGGCCCGTGTCGTCGGAAAAAATGTACTTTCCGATGTCGTGCGCGGCGTTGCGCGAGAAGTCGAGCACCTCGATCTGCTTGTCGGAGCTCTCGAGATCACGGCTCGAGGTTTTGAAATCGCCGAGCGCCTGGAGCACCATCGCGCGGTCGAGCAAGAGCAGCGCGTTGTCGCCGGTGACCTTCTCCGGGAGCTTCTGCGCGCTGTCGACGTCGAGGCTCTCGTTGATCAGGCCGAGCGCCTCCTTGGGCCGTCCGGCGTCGAGCGCGCTGCGAATCGGCGCGGTCTTGTCCGAGTGGCTCGCGCAGCCGAACGCGGCGAGCGCAAGCACGATCACGAGCGCTGGGAGCGAGCGGCCGGCGAACACGGATGGGAATGCCTTCCGCGCGTCGAGTGCGCGGCTAGATGAGAGCCTTCGTCACGTTGGTCTTGTTCTGGAACAGGATTTCGCCGCTCTCGATGCTGAGCACCTGGATGAACATGAAGTACTGGACGCGCCGCTCGCCGCTCTGCCGCTCGTCGGTGTTGTAGACCTTGCCGGTCACGATGTAGCGCGCGCCGATCTGCTTGCCCCAGCCGGCGATCTGGCTCGGATCGAAGGAGCCCGAGTACTGGCGGCGGATCTCCTCGACGAGCTTCGGCTGCTGATCCATGCTGATCACGCGCACGTGACCGGCGTTCACGAGCGTGGTCTCGATGTCGCTGATCAGCGCGTCGAGCGCGCTGTCGATGTGCTCGCTGGTCTCGTTGCGGAGCGGGATCACGGCGACCGCGGGCCTGTCCTCCTGCGACCAGCGCTGGATGACCGGCGCTTTCTGGAGGGCGTTCATGTTTTCGCGCAGCATGCGCTCGAGGTCGCGCTTGTCGAGACCCGTGCTCATGGCGGCGGTGTCGAGCCCTTCGACGTCGGTGTCGCGGACGGCTTTCGGGCCGCAGCCCGCGGTGATTCCAGCGAGGGCGAGGGCAATCAAGGAGCGAAGGACGTTCATGGTGTGGCGCTTTCCGTGGAGCCGCCCGCGAGCGGCTCGGCCTGTCTCTTGGACGAGCCGGGAGCCCGGATCATGTAGACCGTCCTTCGGGAGGGCGCCAGATGCCTCGGGAAGCGCCGCGGGCGCGAGAAAAAGCGCCCGCCCCTCGGGTTGAGCCGCGGGCCGGCTTCAGGCCGAGCCCGAGCTCTCGCTGGCCGCGGGGCGCCGTACCGGGATGATCTGGACCCGGCGGTCCTCGCCTTCGCCTTCGCTCTTCGTGATCACGCCTTCGAACTTGGCGAGCGCCATGTGCACGACGCGGCGATCGCGCGGATTCATGGGCTCGAAGGTGATGATCTTGCCTTCGTGGACCGCCTGGCGGCCGAGCCGCTGCGCCATGCTGGCGAGCGAGTCGTCACGCCGGCTCCGGTAACCCTCGGCGTCGACCAGCACGTGACGCTTGTCGAGGCCGGGTCGGTTCACGACGCGGTGGGTGAGAAACTGCAGCGCCTGCAGGACCTGGCCCTTCTTGCCGATGGCGAGGCCCGCGTCGCGCCCGACGATCTCGATGTTGATCTCGTCCGGCGAGTCGCCCTCGCGCGGGCGCCGGAGCCGCACCTTGCAGTCGAGCTCCATCTCGTCGATCACGTCCGTCACGAACTCGAGGGCCTGCATCGTGCGTTCGTCGGAAGGAACGATGTCGGGCTCTTCCTCTTGGCGCGGGCGGCGGCCGCGCGGCTTCTGTCCGTCCACGGCAGGCTCGGAGGACGTCGCGCTCGCGTCCTGCTCGCCCGCTTCTTCCGCGTCGGTGTCCGCCTCGGCGTCGTCCCAGCCCGCGTCGGGTGCGTTGTCTTGATCTTCGTCGTTCATGGGGATCTCACTTCTTGGTGGCCGAGAGCGCTCGCTTCGCGTGCCATTCCACGGCCTGCTGCTGGAGGATGCCGAGCACGCCGTTCGTGAACATGTATACCCCGAGGCCGGAGGGGAGAAAGAGCATCATCACGATGAACATGCCCGGCATCAGGTACAGCATCATTTTTTGCTGGGCCGGATCGCCCTGCATCGGCATGAGCTTTTGCTGCAAGTAGTTCGTGAAGCCGATCACGAATGGGAGGATGAAGAGCGGATCGCTTTCGGAGAGGTCGGGGAACCACAGGAAGGGGATGTTGTAGAGCTCGACCGCCGTCTGGAGCGTCGTGTACAGGGCGAACCAGACGGGCATGGAGGCGAGCTGGGGCAGACAGCCCTTCAGCGGGTTCACGTTGTGCTTCCGCCAGAGCTCCATCTGCGCGAGACCCTTGGCCTGCGCGTCGTCCTTGAATTTCTCGTTCAGGGCGTCCATCTCCGGCTTGAGCTCGCGCATCCGGATCATCTGCTTTACCGAAGGCAGAGTGAGCGGGAACATCAGGACGCGCGCCGTGATGGTCAAAAGGATGATCGCGATGCCCCAGTTGGGGATCACCGAGTGGACCTTGAGCAGGAAGTCGACCAGGATCTTGGCGATCGCCGAGAAGAAGCCGAGGTCGATGAGGTCGATCAGGCGGTGCCCGCCGCCGGCGGCCGCCTCGAGCACGCTTCGCTCTTTCGGGCCTACGTAGGTGAGGATGCGCACCGTGTCGCCCTCGCCCGGCTTGAGCTCGCGCGGCGGGTAGGCGAGGCGGGCGCGGAACATCGCGCCGCCGTGCGGATCGTCGGTGCGCGACGGATAGCGGCTCGGGTCCCAGCGCTCCTCCACCTGGAGCTGACACACCGGCGCAACCGGCCCCGCGAGCGGCACGAGCGCGTGGGAGAAGTAGGCGTTCGAAACGCCCGCGAGGGCGGGGCTGCCGGGCGGTTGGAGCCAGTCACCCTTGGCGAGCGGGGTGGGCGGGAATTCCTTGAACGCGTCCGCGCCGAAGTCCTCGATGCGCTTTCGCGCCGCCGTGCCGTCGTTCGAAATGCATTCGACGTGCGTGATGAGCGGGCTCACCTGGAACCAACCGGCGTGCTGCTCTTTCTCGGTCCGCCAGGTGTCGGTGTGGACGACGAGCGCGTGTTTCAGCGGACGATCGGCCTTGTTCTTGACGGTGGCCTTGGCCTCGAGCTCGTAGGGCCGGCCGGTGGTGCTCACGACCTCCCGGATCTCGACGCGCTCGTTCTCGAAGCGAAACTCGCAGGACGTGGCCGTTTGAGCGACGAGCTCGTAATCGACGAGGTTCGACGGTACGAGCCAGTCCTCGGGCTTCCCGTTCACCGCCGGGTTCCGCCAATCGAAGCGCAGCTGGCGGCGTGACTCGACGTCGGGCGTCGTCACCACGTCGTACGCGTGGCCCTTCTTGCGGTACTTCGCCGGCAAGAGCTGGAAGCGGGTGAGCGTCGCGCTGCGACTCGAGAGCTCGGCGTGGAACTCCTTGGTCCAGAGCTGACAGCGCCGGTCGGGCGCGCGCTCCACGGGGACGACCAGATTCTCGTTTCCGAGAGGTTGGACTTTGCCCGAGCCTTGAAAGAGCCTCGGCAAGACCGTGAACGCGAGGATCGCCCCCACGACGAGGAACAGGAGGCGGCCGATACTGCTGCGATCCATGATGGGGTGCGGGATGGCGCACCCCCTCGAGGCGGGCGAGCCGACCGCCCTCTAGCACGCCCTGGGGATCGCGCGGAAAATGTCCGGTCAGCGCTGCCCCGGCACGGGCGGCGGATCGTAGCCGCCCGGATGCCAGGGATGGCAGCGGGCCAGCCGGCGGACGGAGAGCCAGCTGCCGCGGGCGGCCCCGTGCAGGCGCAGGCATTCGGCCGCGTAGCGCGAGCAGGACGGGTGAAACCGGCACACCGGACCGAGGAGCGGGGAGAGCGTCAGCTGGTACACCCGGATCAGCAGGATCAAGAGCTTGGCGACCACGCTAGACGCCTTGAGGATCCAGGACGTGGAACAACAGGTCAAGTTTCGAAAACGCGTTTTCGGGGCCGGGGCCCCGAAAACAAACGAAAACTAGCGTCAGAACCAGTTCACCGGCGAGAGGCAGCCAGGGCGCTCCCGCCGCCCCCCGGAGCGTGCTGGCGAGATGCGCGTCTGTTCCAAGCCGCTGGACAGCGGGCACCGGCCTCGCCGGTAGGTCGCGATGGGGTATTCCGGCTCGCGCCGATCGCGATCTGTTCTCCCAAGACTCACATGTCTCGTGGGGCGGGGGACGCCGCAGGCGCCCCCGCTAGCCTCTTCCCCGATTGTTTTCCGGGGCCGGGCTCCCGGCAAGCAGCCTCGCGAGCCGCTTCTTGAGCAGCCCGGTGACCTCCCGCCATTCGTCCACGACCTCCGGCAAGCGGATGTCGCCGAGGGGCTTTCGTACGATCACGACCAGGTCGATGCCGCCCGGCCAGAGGTCGCCCGTTGCGCGAAAGGCCTCCCGCACCAGTCGTTTCGCGCGGTTGCGCGTGACCGCACCGCCGATCCGGCGCGAGGCCGTGACGCCCAGGCGGCAGACGCCCGTGTCCTCGGGCTGTCGCGCCAGGATCAGCACGAAACGTCGCGTGTTGACGCGCTCGCCGCCCTGCTGAATCCGATCGAAGTCGGAGCGCTTGCGGACGCGCCGCGCCCGCGTCTTTCTGAGCGGTCGAGCGGCTGCCCCGGAGCCCAGCCTACTTCTCGTAGGCCGTGACCGTCAGGCGCCAGCGACCCTTGCGGCGGCGGTTGGCGAGAACCTTGCGTCCGCCCTTGGTGCTGATTCGCTTGCGATAGCCGTGCGTGCGCAGGCGGCTGGTGTTGCTCGGCTGATAGGTGCGCTTCATCTGGCTTCGCCCTGTTCCGGGGGGCCGGGAGTCAGCCACGACCGAGGGGTCAAGTCAAGTCTCCCGGTGGAGACGCTATACTCGGCCCCGCCCTGGCCTCTTCGACGATCTCCTCGACCCGTCCGAGCACGATCCGGTTTGGCAGTGTGCCGGTCGGACACGAGGCGGACGTGGCATTCCTCCAGGCGCGCCTGTCGCTCTACGGAGCGACCGTCGTCACGCTCTCCGGGCTCTTTCTCGCGGCCGCGTGGCTCACGCACCTCTTCTTCGATCGCCGGTACTTTGCCGAGCCCGGTCGCGTCCCGCACGTCGTCGCCACGGCGGTGGCGGCGGTCATCTGGTTGGTTCCGCGCGTGCCCCGCACCTTGCCGCTCGCGGTGCTGAACTGGCTCGACTGCGGGGGCACCCTGGCCATGGGAGCCATGTTCGGCTGGATGGCCTTCGAGATGCCGCCCGGCATCGGGCCGCTCGTGGGCTTTCTGGCGGTCGCGTACGTCACGCTGGGGCGCGCGGCCCAGCTGCCGAGCACACCGAGCCGGACCTTCGTGCTCTCCGGGCTTTCGTTCGGAGCGGTGATGCTGGCCTCGGTGCTCGGCCCGGTCCCGCCGGACTATCCGAAGAACTCGCTCGGGCGCGTGCTCGCGCTGCTCGATCCGTTGCTGTGGACGCTGACCGGCACCGCGCTCAGCACGCACGCTTCCCGGGTCATCTACGGCCTTCAGGAAAAAGTGCTCGAGGCGCGCCAGCTCGGCCAGTACACGCTGGAGGCGAAAATCGGCGAAGGCGGTATGGGGCAGATCTTCCGAGCCTCGCACGCCATGCTGCGGCGCCCTACCGCGATCAAGCTCCTGCCGGGTGAACACTCGGAAAACCAGCTGCGACGTTTCGAGCGCGAGGTTCGTCTCACCGCGTCGCTCACGCATCCGAACACGATTTCGATCTTCGACTTCGGCCGCACCCCGGAAGGCACCTTCTACTACGCGATGGAGCTCTTGAAGGGCCTGAACCTCGAGGTCTTGATCGAGCGCCACGGCGCGCAGCATCCCGGGCGCGTCGTGAACATCCTCCTGCAAGTCTGCGGTGCTTTGCGCGAAGCCCACGGCGTGGGCCTCGTCCACCGCGACATCAAGCCCGCGAACATCTACCTCTGCCGCCACGGCGGCATCGACGACTTCGTGAAGGTCCTGGATTTCGGCCTCGTGCGCCAGCAAAAGAACGAGGACATCTCGCTCACGCAGAGCAGCGCCCGCGAGCTCGTCGGCACCCCGCTCTACATTCCCCCGGAGAGCATCGTTTCGCCGGACAAGATCAGTCCGCAAGCCGACCTCTACAGCCTCGGCGCGACGGCGTACCACCTCCTGACCGGAACGCCGCCCTTCTCGGGCGCGTCCGTGCTCGAGGTCTGCGGGCATCACCTGCACAGCGAGCCCGAGCTGCCCTCGCAGCGCCTCGGCCGGCCCGTTCCGGAAGCTCTCGAGCGGATCGTGCTGGCCTGTCTGGCCAAGGACCCCGGCGAGCGGCCCGCCGGAGCGAGTGGCCTATCGAAGCTGCTCGGGCAGGCTGCGGACATCCCGGCGTACGACGCCGAGGATGCGCGTCTTTTCTGGGCGGCCGAGCAAGGGGCCCCCGAACGCTCCGAGCGACCGGTTTCCGAGCAAACCCTGCGCATCGCGCTCGGCGATCGCGGCCTCAAGCGCGACTTCCCGAAGAGCGCGTGAGCGTCGCGGCCCGCGTACGACCGTTCGACCTTCTTCGGTTCGGGGGAGCCGGCGAAGCTCGATCAAGAACGGCTTCCGGCGGGCGAAGGGTGGTGCTGTGAGTGCGGTCTGATGCAGCAAAAGTGCATGATGCACGCAGGTTGCAGGCGATGCCCCGAATCGATCCTGTCTCTAGGTGCGGCGCACGATCCGGTCCAAAAAGATCAAGTCTTCGAGCGTTTCTTCGGGCGCAATGCGAGGCGCCTTGCCGCGCTTCACGACGTCGGCGAAGTGGCGG
>DASXWF010000806.1:0-2815 GCA_036503835.1 Polyangiaceae bacterium
CACCCGTGCCGGAGACGAGCAACACAGGCAGACCGCCGACGACGCCGGCACGCACGACATCCGACACGCTCAGGCTCACGCTGGAAATGGTGAGCACGGTCTGGGTGTTCTTGTAGCCGCGGAGCGCGGGCAGGTTGCCGATGGCGTCGAGGGTTGGTTTCGAGAAACGGGCTCGGGTCATGAACTGCTCCTTCCGGTCTCGCCGAGACCGCTTGCTCCCGCGACGACGGCCGAAAATACGGGCACCACGTGCTCGAACCGGTCGAGCAGCAGCGTGGTGATCCCGGCAGCGGCGGCCTTGCCGCAGAAGCTTGCCACGGCCTGTTCGGCCGCGATGACGTAGGTCACGTGCTTCTGGAGCAGCTGCAGCAGCTCCGCTTCCGTGCCGCCCCGGACCTGGAGCGCGCCGTCGGTGAGCAATAGGACCAGCGTCTCTCGCCCGGCCTCGAGCGCGCGTGAAATCACGCCGAGGTCGAGGGTCGTGCCGCCGTTTTGCTGGAGCAGCGCGACGTCCTCGAGCGCGTCCAGCGCGGACCAGCGCACGAAACCACTGAAGTGCGTGCAGTTCGAGAAATCGACGGCCCCGTACTCGAAGCGCTTGTGCTTGCCGAACGCCAGCAGTGTCTTGAGCACGCTGTAGATCCCCAGGGTTACGCCGTCGAGCTTCGTTCCTTCGACGAAGCCGCCCATGCTGCCGGAGCTGTCCCGGATGAACAGGATCCGCTCCACGCTGGCCGCGTCGCCGCCGAGCTGCCCGAGCTCGATTTCCGTTCGGACGAGCACGGTCTCCCTCCGCACCCCCTCCCTGACGTGCGCCCTCCGGAGCTCGTACGGGACGGCCGCGGCCGGAAACGCCGCGCCGACGCCGAACGACATTCCGTCACTCACGGCGAGCTCGTCCGCCACGCAGAGGTGGCTGAAATCGATGTCGCAGGGGTCGTCGTCTTCGCGAACGGGGCGGTGGCGCAGCGGACGAGCCGCGAGCGGCAGCGCGAGCGAGCGCGACTCGCGGCTCTCGCAGCGCTTGAGCTCGGCCACGTCCCGCTCCGTGCGATTGATCCGGGTCACCGTCTGGCGGGGCGGCACGGGTAGAACGGGCGCGCGCGACCAGTACCAGGCCGAGAGCTCTTTGTGTGGCGGCGGAAGCGAGGCGAGGAGGTTACCGGGCGTGAAACCCGACTCGGAAGGTTGGCGGGTCTCCGCCAGCGGCGGCGCGCTGCCGTGACCCAAGATCGTCTCGAGCGTGGCGCTCTCCGCGACGAGCGCGCTGGTTTCGTGGCTGCCCGGCAGCAGACCCTTCCGCAGCCGGCAGAACAGCCGCAAGAACGCCTCCGCCACGCGCAGAAAATCCGCGTCCTCCAGGAAACGGCCATAGACGAGCTCCGGCCGGCCGCGCCGCAAGCCCGTCCTCGCCAGGAAGCGCTTCAAACGCAAGCGGTCGATCAGACAGACCCACGGCGAGAGGTGTTGGCGTTGAGCTCGTGCGACGAACAACCGGTCGCGCAGATCACCGAGCACGCTCACGACGAGCAGTGCTTCGAGCCATTCCGAGCGCGCGCCGGGTCCCGCGGTGGTCGCGTTCGCCACCGCCAGAGCGACGAGCGACGCGCGACGAGTCGGATCACTCGCGCACGTTCGCGCCATCACCGCGACCCCCAGGTAGCGACGCAGCACGGCTTCGGCGCGCAGCCGATCCGCGGTGCCGCGCAAGAACAGATCGGCGACCAATTTCGCGCGCCGCCGTTCGCGCGCGAGACTCATCCACTCGGCGAGCGCGCGGGTCACGCGATGAAAGCCCTCGCCCGCGCGCTCGAGGAAATCCTCCTGCGACCGAGCCCCCGGCCACTCGCGCAGCGCCGCGCCGGAAAGCAGCTTCCCGGTGACCCGAAGCGTGCGCTGCGTCTCGATGGGGACGGCGCAGGTACCGGATCGATCCACCGCCACGCGAGCGACGATGCCGATACTTCGGTCACGGGTCTTCTTGCGGCGAACCACGGTGCGACTCCCGTCGCCGGCACGAGCACCGGCGTCTCCCTGCGAGCTGGGGGAGCGCGGGGCTATCGTTACGCCAAAGCAGCTCGTGGACGTACGGATCGCGCCCACAACACCGCCGCGTCAGATGACGCTGATCATTCTCACGTTGTCCACCAGGTAGCCGCCCCAGAACGCTTCGAACCAGACCTCGGCCGTGGCTGGATCCAGCGCAACCGGCGGCAGGCAGCCGTCCGTCCACGAGTTCGTGAGGCTCACGTTCAGGTAGAGCTTCCTTCCGCTCGCGTCCTGGATGCGCACCACCGCGCTCGGATTGGGCTGCGCCTCCGGATCGACCAAGCGCGGGTCGGTGCGCCTGCTGAAGCACAGCTGATTCGAGGTCCCTCCGAAGAATAGAGCCGCGGTGCCCGTCGGCGCGTTCGGCCGGACTGCCATCGAGAAATCGACGAAGGTCGAGCTCTCGTCGACGCCGATGGGCAAGAAGAGCGCGTTTTTGCCGGCGTCCGTGCGCCAGTGCAGGCGCTGGTCGAAGCTCTGAAAGTTGTAGGTGGCGTTCCTTCGAGCGAGCGTCACGTCGTTCAGCAGGAGTGTGGGCGAGGCGGCCGCGGTGATACTGGCGGGGCCGAACTTGAGAACGTGGCCGGGACCCCTGCCGGTGAGGTTCACCGAGAAGCGTTGGTTGCCGATCGGACCCCTCGGCGTCGCGATCGGAGCCCCGAGCGGCTCCAAGCCCGACGAGATCGGCAGCGAGCCCGTACCGAGGAACGTGACCCTGCCGCGGAGCTGGTACTGCTGGTTGTCCGTCAGGTTTAGCGTGGTGTGA
>DASXWF010000807.1:0-2085 GCA_036503835.1 Polyangiaceae bacterium
CAGGGAGGCGATCGATGGCACGGCCCAACAAAGGAGTGAACCACGTGGACGGGATCCAAGGCACGCGAGAGAGCAAGCGCCGGGCGAAGTTGATCCTGAAGACGATCTCCGGCGAGATGTCCGTGCGTGAGGCGTGTGAGCAGCTGGGCATCGGCCCAACGCAGTTCGCCAATCTGCGCACGCAGGCGCTGGAGGGCTTCGTCGATTGCCTGCAGCCTGAGCCTGCAGGGCGGCGGCCGCGGGCGAAGGTCGTGTCGGAGCACGAACTCACGCTGCAGCAGCGCGTCGCCGACCTCGAACGCGAGAACCGCCTGCTGCGGGCGCAGGCCGAAGTCGCTGCGTTGCGCCGGGGCCAGGAGCCGGCGCGCTCGAAAAGCGTCCGCCTACCCGCGCCGCGGCCGCAGGCGCCGCGGGCGGATGCTGGCGGAGGAGCAGTACCGCGAGCTCGCGACGAAGCGGTGCCGCGGCCGCCGGCGCAAGGAGCTGACGACGTTGCAGCGCACGGCGCTCCGGGTGCTCCGTGAGCGGCACCCGGAGTGGGGGCTGCGGAAGCTGCGGCGGGTGATCCCTGGCTTGCCGCGAAACTCAGCAGGCGCCTGGTTGCGGCGCCTGCGACGAGTCGAAGCAAAGGTCGAACGGCGCCGGTGGCATCGCGTGTCGTGGTCCGTGCCCGGTGCGGTCTGGGCGATCGACGGCACCTGGCTACGGCACCGCGTTCCTCCGCTCGGACGCCGCGCACTCGTCGTGGTCGACTTGCACAGCAGGAAGACGTTGGCCCTGCAGTCGGTCGTCGGGGAACGCGCCGAGGTCGTCGAGCAGGTCCTCGAAGAGCTGTTTGTTCGCCATGGTGCCCCGCTCGTGCTCAAGCTCGACAACGGCTCGGCATTCGTCTCGCGCCGGCTGCGTGACTTCTGTCACCGGTGCGGCGTCGTGCTCCTGCACTCACCCGTGCGGCGCCCGCGCTGGAACGGTGCGTGCGAGGTGAGCGGGCGCTGGGCCAAGACCCGCGCGGAAAAGGCGTGGCGCGCGCGAGGCGCGGGCGGCGATCTAACTCAGGCCGACCTCGACGCCGCGGTCACCTTCACCGGCACCATGCCGACGATCGACGAGCAGCTGCGGGAGCGCCTTCGCGATGCCGTCGCCGAGCAGTTGCCGATCGCCGCCGCCGAGCGGGGCCTTGTCATCCAGCGCGTCTCCCAGGATCATGTCCGTCGCTCGCTCGAACGCGTGGCCGTCCGGCGGGCTCTCCAACTCTGCCACATCCTCTCCATTGAAGGCCGTCGGTATCACCAGTGGTTGCCGCTCCATGCCGCGTGACAGGAAGGCAATGGGTACACCACCGGACGCCATAGGAGGCGGATATCAGTTTGTGCAACTGCAGAGATACGAAAGCGGTTGTAGGATGCCGGGGTGCTTGGATTGCTGTATGATGGCCCTTGTGAAGCCACAGGCTGCAGGGCAAGGCGCACCTCCGAGAGCGAAGCCTGGATGCGATATCAAGGTGAAGATTGTGTGTGCCCCGGCGGGAGCGCTAAAGTGCGACCCACCGGGCACCCGGAGGCTTGGCCCGCCGGGGCCGGGCCTCCACGGAGAATTGCTGTTGAGGAGAACTCCAACGGACGTCTTCGAGGGATTTGGGCCCCCCGGAGTCAAGCCACAGGACGCAGGCGATGGGAAGGAAAAGTGCAAGTAGGGCATGCTTTCTCGGTGGTATGGTGCTCTGTGGTTGGAGTGTGGCGTCATGCGCCACGGGAGTAGCGGGAGCACGGCCACCGGCCCAGGACGCTCGGCTCTCGGAGCTGCGAAGGATCGTTGGGTTAGCGCTTCTGGCGGAGGATGTAAATGGACTTAGTGAACAACAAAGGACGATACTGTGGACGTGGGCGGAATGTGAATTGGGAGAGATTGCGGAGATAGAGAATGCCACCGTAATCATCAAGCGTGAATCGGACGGGACGGAATCGAGGCGCATCGCTGCGGAAGAAGCGTACCAAGGGGCTCGGGAGCGAATGGAGAAGTGGTTTGCCGATCATAGCGAGACGGCATTGCCGGCGTGGATAGCGATGAGAGCGGTTGCGATGCATC
>DASXWF010000808.1:0-1895 GCA_036503835.1 Polyangiaceae bacterium
CTGAACCTGCCCTAGTCGACCCATGGCAACTTCGTTGGAACTTCACCGCTGAAGGATCCAGGCAACACCACTTCGAGAGTGGAGGAGCGGCTTTCCTTCGTGATGCTGAACTTCACTTGTCGCACGACGAGCTCGCTCTCATGGTTGACGTAGGCGCCTGGCGCCGTCAGGAGGATGCTTCTGTTTGGCTGCCACAGACGGCCAAACCCATCGCGGAGCCCCGGGAGTCCAGGTAGCGACCAGGACGCCATGTTCCCGAACATGCGCCCGAGCTTCGCTTTCGTTGCGGACGGCGCGTCACCCTTCTCGGTGTCGTCGAGGATGAAGCTGTGCGGGCGCCGGCGGTTCCCGAGAAACGGATTCTGCTCCGTCCATTGCCCGCCGGTCTTGCCGGCCTTGCCGGGCGCGTAGGCCGTGACCTCGCTGTGGTACTCCTGCGACTTGAACTGAGGATCCACGCTCGCGAGCGGCGCCTCGCCCTCAACGAAGCGCGCCGCCGGACTACCGGTCGAGATCGAACGCCAGAGGCGGACAGCACCCTCCGTGCTGTTGGTGATCACGAAGCCGCGCTGGTTCGCGAGCGGCGTCAGAAACGTGAGGAGCTTCTCGTCGTTCTTCGGGCGAACCTTTTTGAACTTCGCGCCTTCGTCTCCCTCGATCTCGACGGCAAGCCCGAACGGCTCGCAGAAGTACTCGAAGATCGCCCGAAGCCCGACGTTGCGGAGCTCGAAGGGCTTCCTACTCGCGGGCGTCTCGCAGTCGTTGAGAACACCGGGGAGCGCGTAGCCGCTCATTCGGAGGGAGCGTTCGGCTTCGTCGAGCTTCGGGCTCGGGTCGAGCAGGGTCCCGCGGAAGAGCAGCTCGTCGTCAACCGATACCTCGATCGGATTGAAAGAGAAGGGACGGAAAGCGGCGCGGACAGACGCTAGCTTCGGCTCGAAGGGAGCCGTTACCGTGATGCTCGAGAAGCAGTCCAACGAGACTTCGAGATCGATCTCCGTCCAATCCCTGAAGGACTTGCCGTCGATGAGGATCGAGACATTGTCGGCGGGATCCGCCATCACGCGCTCGCGCGCGTAGGCGCCGGGTAGTACTTGATCAGCCGCCCCTTCGGCACGCTGAAGAACTCCTCACCAACCAAGTTGTTGGTGTTGATGATCTTATCGAGCGTGTCGTTGTCGGCTCGACCGTAGAACCTGGCCGCAAGGTTGAATGGCGTCGTCGCCTCGGCAAGGAGCACGCGTCGCTCCTTCGCAAGCGAGAACGAGAGCTTGACGAGGAACCCCGCCGTGACTGCGACCGCTCGCTGCAAGCTCTGGTAGGACTCGCCGGTATCGACCTGCCAAGCTCCGAGATCGGGCGCGTCCTTCAGCGCGGCGAAACCTTCGTCGCGCCAAGCAACGTAGGCGTCCCATTGCGAGAGAAGGGCATCGGCAGCGCCGATCGCCTCAGGCTTGGTCGAGAACAGCGGCCGACGGGAAGGCTTTCCCGTGCCGTCGATCGGGTTTCCACCGCAGCTGAGGACGGCGCCAGCTAGGGCGTTCCCAGCGAAGCAGTCGGAGGCGTGGAAGTCGTTCGCGATCCGGACGTGACGGGTAGCGAGCGCCGTACCGCTCTGAAACGCGGTCCCGGGGTTCCCGGCGGGGGAGTCGTAGACGCTGCCGGCGAGGTCGCCGTAAGCGCTCATGCGGGACGCAACGTCCCCGGTATCGGCGAGCGCGGGCAATCGGATGAAGGCCCCGAGCGTGGCTGCGAGCTCGGCCGGCGCGGCAACGAGCGTTGCGATGTCCGCGTTGATCTGCTCGTAGAGGGCGGCGAAGTCTCGGTTGACGCCCTGCACCGCCGAGGCGGCACGGCTCAGCGTCGTGAAAACATTCGTCGAGAGCTTCTTCGTG